>DCDC01000122.1 GCA_002316225.1 Firmicutes bacterium UBA1065
CTCGCCCTGACTTTTATTTTATATAAACCGGTTAAAAGATTTTTGCAAAAGCGAACCGAAATGATACAAAAAAAGATTGATGATTCAGAAGCAGCCATGCAAAAAGCCAGGGAATTCAAGGCTGAGTATGAGGCAAAGCTAAAGGATATAGACAAGGAGCGGATGGAAATTTTAGAAGCTGCCAGACATAAGGCTTTGGAAGAAGGCAAGAAAATCATTGAGGAGGCTAAAGAGGAGGCAGATGCTATTAAAAAGCGCACATTGGAAAGTGTTACGGCAGAAAAAAAACGCCTCGAAGAAGAATCACGTCTTTATGTAATAGAACTAGCTTCTCTTATGGCCCAAAGATTTATAGCTTTAAACATGGATGAGGAAACTCAAAACAAAATATTTGAGGAATCATTAACCAAGCTGGAGGCCGCAAAATGGCAAAGCTAAGGAACAGTTACTCTGATGTGCTTCTGGAAATATCAGAAAAAAGAGGCACTTTGGAAAAGGACAAGGAGCAAGTGATGGTGGTAAGAGATACCCTGGAAAGTGATGAAGTGCAGTCTTTTCTTGCCAACCCCCATATTCCTGTTCCGGTAAAAGAGGAACTTTTCCAAAATGCTTTTTCTCATGAGCTTGCAGGGCATGTAAAGGGATTTTTGTCTTACATGGTTGGAAAAAAACGAGAAAAATTGATTATACCTGCCTTAACGGAATACATTGATTCCGCAAACAGGCGGTCCGGCAGGATAGAAGCTAAAGTTGTCTCAGCCAGGGCATTGACGAAAGAACAAATAGAATCCATTCGCAGGATATTGGCCAGACAAACAAGTTTGGAAATAATGATTGAAAACAAAGTTGATCCTGATGTTATAGGCGGCTTTTATATACTGATGGATGGGCATATTTTTGATTGTACCGTAAGGACCGAGCTGAACAGGATGAAAGAACGCTTGAAGAGAGGAATGCAATGATTGTTAATATAGATGAAATAAGCAAGTTCATAAAAAGCCAAATTAAAACTTACTCATATGAACCGGATTATTCTGAAGCCGGTACGGTCGTACAGGTGGGGGACGGCATAGCAAGAGTATACGGCTTATACGGCGCCATGAGCGGTGAACTTCTGGAATTTCCCAATGGGACCTACGGGATGGCCCTGAATCTGGACGAAGACAGCATAGGCGTTGTTATCATGGGGTCGGATGCAGGTATCAAGGAAGGGGACCCGGTAAAACTGACGGGGCGAATGGCAGAAGTCCCTGTAGGAGACAGTATGCTGGGACGGGTGGTAAATGCCTTGGGAGAACCCATTGACAACAAGGGTTCCATTATAGCAGATTCTTACCGTAAAATAGAGAATATTGCACCCAGCGTTATGATGCGCCGTGAAGTTAACAGGCCTTTGCAGACCGGTATTAAGGCAATTGATGCCTTGGTTCCCATAGGGAAAGGTCAGAGGGAACTTATCATTGGGGACAGGCAAACCGGAAAAACTGCAATTGCCATTGACACAATTATCAATCAAAAAGGCAAGGACGTTTACTGCGTCTACGTTGCCATCGGGCAAAAGGCATCAACCGTTGCCCGTATAATCAAAGTTTTGAATCTCACTGGGGCCATGGCTTATACTACTGTGGTTTTGGCCACAGCCAGCGATCCCGCCTCCTTGCAGTACATTGCTCCCTATGCCGGCTGCGCCATTGCGGAAGAATGGATGTACAGGGGCAAGGATGTATTGATTGTATATGATGATTTATCCAAGCATGCGGTTGCTTACAGGGCAATAAGCCTGCTTCTCAAGCGCCCGCCGGGAAGAGAAGCCTACCCGGGAGATGTTTTTTACCTGCATTCAAGATTGCTGGAGCGAGCAGCCTGCTTAAGCGATGAATACGGCGGTGGCACATTAACGGCCCTTCCCATTATAGAAACCCAGGAAGGGGACATATCTGCTTATATACCGACCAATGTAATTTCTATCACTGACGGTCAGATTTATTTGGAAGCAGATTTATTCAATGACGGCATACGGCCTGCCATCAATCCCGGTTATTCGGTTTCCCGTGTGGGAGGCTCGGCTCAAATTCCTGCCATGAAAAAGTTGGCGGGACCCCTTAGAATTGAATTTGCCCAGTACAAGGAACTGGCTGCCTTCTCCCAATTTGGTTCAGATTTGAACCAGGATACCATAGACAGATTAAATCATGGGGAGCGAATCATGGAAGTTCTCATACAACCCCAGTATAAACCCATGGCTGTGGAAGACCAGGTCTTGATGCTCTATGCTTTGAACAAGGGGCATTTAAAAGGCATTGAATTGAGCCGCATCCACAATTTCCAAAGAGACTTTATCCATTATGTGGACACTCATGCTGTTCATATCAAGGAGGAAATTGAAAAAACCGGCGACCTTTCTGACGAATTGGCCGAAAAAATAGAAGCTGTCATAGCAGAGGTAAAAGAACAGTACAATTACAGCTAAGGAGGCACCAATATGAGTTCCATGAAAGAAATCAAACAAAGAATAGAAAATGTCCGTTCTGTAGAACAATTAATCAAAGCCATGGATATGATTGCCTCAACCAAGCTGGTTAAAATAAGGGCACAACTGGAAGGTGTCCGTCCCATCTACCGTGAACTTAGACGGGTGGTAGAAGAAGTCGGCAGTTTGGAGGCTGCCGGGGAGCATCCCTATTATGGGGAGCGGGATGTGAAAAATTCCTTGTATATAGTATTTACAAGCGACAGGGGTTTAGCCGGCAGCTACAACGCAAATATTACGGCTAAAGCTTTGGAGCATATGAATCAAGGGAAAAATGAAAAAATTGTTGTCGTGGGCGCCAAGGGATATGAATTCTTCAAAAAGAAGGGGAAAAATATAGTGGAATCCGTAGTTGACGTGGTTGATTCCCAGGTCTATTACGGAAGCGAAAGTCTTGCCAAATGGCTGATAGACTACTATATGAAAGGCGAAGCCGATGAGGTTTTCATAGCTTATACTCACTTTATAAACGTGCTCAACTATATTCCTGTTGTAGAAAAATTGCTGCCTGCACCTATCAAGGAAGGGAAGGCAGATGAGGATAGAAAATATGAGCCGGACTTATACTCATTTATAGACCATATGATTCCCCTGTATCTGCATATGAAAATATTCAGGGCATATTCGGAATCCCATACCAGCGAACAGGCAGCCCGCATGGTCAATATGGATGCGGCAGGAAAGAATGCTTCTGATTTAATAGAAAAATTAACACATTTATATAACCGAAAACGTCAGACAAATATTACGGAAGAACTCAATGAAATCTTTGGAAGTGTAAATTTTGTGAATAATGGTGGTCTTCATGACAGTTGAAAACAAAGGAAAAATCATACAGATAATTGGATCGGTAATAGATATCAGGTTTGAAGGGGATTTACCATCCTTGTACAATGCAATTAAAGTGCCCTATAAGGGAGAGACCTTGGTTTTAGAGGTTATGCAGCACGTTGGGGACCATACGGTGCGCTGTATTTCCATGCATCCCACGGACGGATTGATACGAGGGATGGAAGCCATAGATACCGGTGCTCCCATAAGAGTACCCGTAGGCAGAGAAGTCTTGGGCCGGATGGTGAATGTATTGGGGGAACCAATCGATAACAAGCCGCCTTTAAAAGCTACGGAATACTGGCCCATTCACAGGGAACCTCCCGGCCTCACTGACCAGGTTGCCCAGCCGGAAATATTGGAAACGGGGATAAAGGCAATCGACCTGCTTTGTCCTTTCTCAAAAGGAGGAAAGATTGGTCTCTTTGGGGGTGCGGGAGTTGGAAAAACCGTGCTTATAATGGAATTGATAAACAGCATCGCCAAGGAACACGGGGGCTATTCGGTCTTCGTAGGTGTAGGGGAACGTACTCGTGAAGGTAATGACCTTTACTATGATATGCTTAATTCAGGTGTTATGGATAAAACAGCCCTGATATTCGGCCAGATGAATGAGCCTCCGGGAGTAAGAATGAGGGTGGGCCTTACCGGCTTGACCATGGCTGAATATTTCAGAGACCGGGACGGACAGGATATTTTGTTATTCATAGATAATATTTTCCGTTTTGTACAGGCAGGTTCGGAAGTATCCGCCTTATTGGGACGTACCCCCAGTGCCGTTGGATATCAGCCGACTTTGGCAACTGAAATCGGTATGCTCCAGGAGAGGATTACATCTACCAAGTCAGGGTCAATAACTTCTGTCCAGGCAATTTACGTGCCTGCGGATGATTTTACGGACCCGGCGACAGCCACAACCTTTGCCCACCTGGATGCGGTAACGGTTCTATCCAGGGGAATTGTTGAGCAAGGAATTTACCCTGCTATAGACCCGCTGAACTCCTCATCCCGTATTTTGGAAGCAAGTATTGTTGGAGCTGAGCACTATCACGTAGCCCGTAACGTTCAGGCCATACTTCAGCGTTACAAAGACCTCCAGGATATTGTTGCCATACTTGGTATTGATGAGCTGTCTGATGAAGATAAGCAGACAGTTAACAGGGCCAGGAAGGTTCAGCGCTTTTTGTCGCAACCTTTCTATGTAGCCGAGAAATTTACATCTATACCGGGGCGTCATGTAACTATTGATGAGACGGTTCGTGGTTTCAGAGAAATTATTGAAGGAGTTCATGATGACATACCGGAAAGTTATTTCCTCAATGTAGGCTCTATCGATGAAGTAGTGGAAAGATTCAAGAAAGCACAGGGGTAAAAAATGTCGGAAAAACTGACTAATCAAAAAAAAGATAAAAAAATCACCATAAATATTACAACCCCTCGGGGACTTAAGTTTGTTGAAAAAGCAGACATGGTTGTCATGCGCTGCATTGACGGGGACCTGGGAGTGCTTTATGGTCATGCTCCCCTTTCTGCCATATTAGGCGATGGAATCCTTAGGATTTTTAATGACGGCTTCGTGAAGAAGCTTGCCTTGTTCGGAGGTGTGGCCGAGATAGGAAAAAACATTGTGAATATTTTCAGCACAATAGCCCAGAAGCCGGAAGAAATAGACTTAGAGCGGGCCGAAGCCGATCGTCAGGAATTGGAGGCATTATTCAGAGATAAGGCTGAAGAACACAAGATTCAATCTTCACTTGTCTTGCTGCACCGCGCCTTGGTTCGAATCGAAGTCAGCATGGATTTGGAAGATGTTAAATATTTTGAAGAAGAAAACGATAAAAGAGAATATTAAAATTCCGGGAATGATTCTATTCATTCCCGGAATTTTTTATTGAGGTTTTTATGATTCTTTATTATTAGCTATTAATAATGTCCCTGTAAGGTTAGGGACTTATTGTATATAAGTATAATTAATTTTTGATTGGTCAGCTTATTGTAAAATCGGTTCTTCCCACCATCCGAATGAAATGTCGCCTGAACCGTACAAAGTCGGTCTTTCGGGATTTGATAGAAGGATTAAAAAGGAACCTCCGGGAGCAAAAATAAATTTTCCTTCTTCCTCTGAATTTATAGTAGTACCTGCAAGACCGTACCTGCCGTAAGCTTTGATTCCTCCTCTTGGCAAACCGCTGACCATGATAGCATACTGAAGCTGGACTTGGGATTTGGGCTGGGGAACAATCGCCAGATTAGAAGGAGTAACGGATTGAGAAACTTGTATGAATCCGGGCGGTGTGGTGTTAAACCATATTTGCACGCTGTAGGGGGTAGAATAAATATCACTCACAGTCCATGCATTGACAAATAAGTTAACACCGGAATTCGGGGGATTATAGAGCCTTGCCCATGCGTGGGTAGCATTGCCGAATTCCAGGCCCGGTGCCGTACCGACAAAATACTTTCCTTCGATGGATTTCATTAAGCTTATGGGTATGTTTACACTGTAATCCGGTCTCGCTTGTTGTGGAATTTGGCTGAAAAATATATTGTTATAATTCATTGGATATTCAACCTTTCATATATGGTAATTCATTATATGATGCCTGTATTTGAAGGGTGTATTCAGCAAAAGAAACATTTATTAAAATAAACATTGACAAATGCCTGGAAGGATATTATCGTGGTTATACCATTTATTGGAATAAGGTATATTGGTATATAAGATACGGATTACGAGGTGGCTTAAAGTTTAAAGATGAAAAATATTATGATTATCGTTATTTCAAGGAGAAGGGATGGTTTGAATCGGACTATTACTATGAAACATCCCTGGGACCGATAAAAAAGCTTTCAGGCTATATGTTCGACTTTTTAGGTCAAAAAATAGGCAAAAGCGTATGAATGGTGGACACCTCAAGTGTCCCTTTTTTTGATCTATTTTATGCGGAACAATCATATATTAATATCGTCCATTAATATGAATACAATTATTGAAACAAAAGATTTGGTTTTTACACTTATGCACTCATTGTATCTGTGTAAAACAAATGGACTGTATATATGAGCATGAGAGTAAAACTCAAATGAGAATGTCCTCTATGATATATATTGATAATTAACAGTGGAGGTGTGAAGTATGGCTTTGGATTTTCAAGTCAATTTACTGCCTGAAGAAGCTGAAAAAATAATTACTCATGAAATTGAAGAAAAAAGTATTACCGGAATGCTAATTGATAAATATGTGGTGAATGGTGATAATGGGAAAGTATGCATGGTTTCTGTCTATGAAAAACATTATATGAGAGCCGATACCAGGCTTACACTTACTGTAGTAATTGATAATATGGAAGGTGTGACCAGAGTACATTGCATAGCAGGCGGTGGCGGGGAAGCATTTTTCCGATTTGATTTTGGCGCATCAGAAAGTTTTGAATACAGTGTCGAAAAAATATTATCGCAATATAAAATTTAATTATGTTAAAAAAAATAAAGATACACCAAATCATTTTCAGGGACGGTTCTTTTTGTTCAAGTATTCTTTTTAAGAAAGCCTTTACAAATTCTCTGTCTGGGTTTAAAGATGCTGCCTCAACAAGGTAACAATTCTATTATAATATAGTCCATTTATGTGTTATAATTAATGCAATCAAGGAAGCAAAGACTGGGGGTATTTGCCCCAATGCATTCATTGTATCGGTGTGAAGCAAGCCGATTTAGGCAACAAAAAGAACCGTCTCCAAAGACAAAAAGAGGTAATTATGATAGAAATAGGCGTAAGTAATTTGACTAAAGCGTACGGAGCAGATGTAATATTTGAAAATGTAACCTTTGATGTTAAAACAAAAGATAGAATAGGATTATTGGGAAGAAACGGAACCGGCAAAACAACCTTGATGAAAATTATGGCCGGATTAGAAGATTATCAGGCAGGCCAGGTAAGTAAACGAAAAGGCCTGACTATCGGATACCTGGAGCAAATACCAAACTACGAGGATGACAATACGGTTCTTGATGTATTAAATGAAGCATTCAGGGGATTAAATGAATTAAAGCTGCAAATGGAGGAGATAGAAAAGTCCTTTGACAGCTTAGAAGGAGACGAGCTGAAAGCTGCCGTCAGTAAATACAGCTCTATTCATGATATATATGAATTATCAGGCGGTTATGATACAAATGAAAAGTTGAATCGAATTCTCTTCGGCCTTGAAATATCGGAAGATATGCAAAAAAGGCTCTTTAATCAGCTTTGCGGCGGTGAAAAAACCAGGGTTATTTTAGGAAAAATTTTGCTGGAGGAGCCGGAACTTCTGCTTCTTGACGAGCCCTCAAACCATTTGGATATAAAATCCATAGAATGGCTGGAGGAATACTTGAACTCCTACGATGGGACCATGGTTATAGTCTCCCATGACAGGTATTTTTTGGACAGGGTTGTTAATAAAATAATTGAATTGGATTCTGACGGCGTAGAGATATATATAGGCAATTATTCAAAATATGTTGCCGAAAAGGAATTAAGATTTATTTTGGCTATGAAGGAATACGAAAACCAGCAGAAAAAGATTAAAAGGATGGAGGAACAAATCCGAAGATACCGCATTTGGGGGGAAATGCGGGACAGTGACAAAATGTACAAAAGAGCCAAGGAATTGGAGAAAAGGCTCGAGAAAATCGACAGGTTAAAGAAACCTGTGGTTGATAAAAAATCAGCTGATTTTCGTTTAAATGGAGTTGAAAGGACCGGGAAGGAAGTTATAAGGGTCAGCGGTATAAAGAAGTCCTTTGACTCAAAAGAACAGTTCAAGGATGTCAGCTTCACCTTGTTTTATAAGGACAGCATGTGCATCCTGGGTGAAAACGGAACAGGAAAATCAACAATATTAAAGATTATCCTGAATGAAATAAGCCCGGATGAGGGAGAAGTCAAAATTGGTTCTAAAGTAAAAATAGGATATCTTCCCCAGGAAGTGAGTTTTGACAAGGAAGATATTTCAATTCTTGATTATTTTTCTTATCATTACGGAATATCCCTTGGAGAAGCACGAAAAGAATTAGCTAAAATCTTATTCACCGGTGATGATGTATACAGGCATATTAACACCTTATCCGGTGGAGAGAAGTCAAGACTCAAGATTGGCATGCTGATTTATGAAAAAGTCAACACCTTGATTCTTGATGAGCCGACAAATCATCTGGACATTGAATCAAGGGAGGTCTTGGAAGAAAGCCTGATAAACTATGAGGGAACCCTGCTTTTTGTATCCCATGACAGATATTTTGTAGATAAAATTGCAACCTGCATAGGAGTAATAGAAAACAACAAATTTAAAATGTATGATTTTGACTATGAAGGTTATAAGCAGGAAAAACAAAGATTAAATGAAGTCTTGGCAGTAAACCAGGATTACAAAAAAGAAAAACCTGTTTCTCAAAACAGGGAAGCATTTCTGAAAGAAAAAGAATTGCAAAGAGCAAAAGAAAAACATAGAAGAGATATAGAAAAACTAGAGAACAAAATCCTACAAACCGAGAATAAAATAATCGAGCTTGAAAAGCTCTTGAATACAAGCTCGGATAAATGGGATTTAGACGATTATAATAATAAATATAATGAATATATGCGTTTGAAGGAAAGTATTGAGGATATGTATACAGAATTGGAGAAGTTGCATGAAGAAGAACCTATTTGATGAGGTGCTTTCATGAAGGTTGCGGTAATAGGCTACAGCGGTTCAGGCAAGTCCACCCTGGCAGCCAAGTTAGGGGAGATATATAATTGTCCGGTTTTATACCTGGACAGGATACATTTTAAAGAAAACTGGACAGAACGGGATGATGAAACTGCTAAGGCCATGTTGAAGGAGTTTATGGACAAGAATGGCAGCTGGGTCATTGACGGCAATTATAATAGTCTTCTTAGGGGCCGAAGGCTGGAAGAAGCAGATATGATAGTTTTTATGAACTTTTCAAGGCTGACTTGTTTAAGGCAGGCAATAAAAAGATACAAAACCTATAAAGGTAAAACCCGGGAAAGCATGGCTGATAATTGCTCCGAAAAAATGGATATGGAGTTTATCAAGTGGATTTTATTGGATGGAAGATCAAGAGAAAAGAAAGTAGAGTATGCTGAAACAATCCGTAAATACAAACAAAAAATTGTGATATTAAGAAACAAGAAAGAAATTGCTTCCTTTTTAGAAACACTAACGCAAAATAAATGAAGTATAAATATGTGTCCGGGAACAATACCAATAGAATCGACGTCTTAATATAACAAGAATTACCAAATATAACCTATAACTCTTTAAGAGAAATACCAAGAGCTTATTGTTTTTTCGTTATCGGAATATAAGGGCAAAAGTAAATGTTAGGGTGGAAAATATAATGAAAAAAACCATATTATTGGTAGTTGTGATTTTAACATTGACAATTTTTATAGTTGGTTGTTGGGCAGTAAAAGAGCCGATAAATACGCCAACTTCAGCTAAAAATGAGCCGCCTGACATATCAGTATTTATTAACAACAGAGAGATAAAATACGTCTGTGCAAAGAATAAATGGGACGGTACTGCTTTTGACAGAGAGGATACTTTTGTTAACATATTGAAAGAGCAAATGGATATTCCGATTATTGTTAACGGCAGTATAGCTGAAATAACATTTAAGGACAATCCTCCCGAAGAGTTTAAAATAATGGATATTTTAATCGATGAGGAAGGCAGGCAGATTTATACGGAAAGAGAAGTAATTAATGTTCCTGTCGAATTAATCAATGGTAAATGCTCTTTTAAAATAGAAAAACATTTCGCATCACTTCTAAGATCTCGTTATGAGCCGGATAAGAAGGATATTAGAGGATTCATAATGATTGCTTCCTGGGGCGAAAACGAATGTGAGTATGCCTTCATAATAAAAACATATGATAAGAACTGAAACTGGTTATAATAGGAGTAGAGGGATCGTGAAGCTTAAGTTATTATCTATATTATTAATTATAAATTTTTTACTCATAGGGTGTAACAAGGAAGATGCTAAATACCCCCTGAAATTTAACGAATTAAGCTACTTAAAAATTGAAAAACTGGATTCAGATAATATTGATAAAATAATAGAAGAAAAGATAATTGATGAAGAGCATAGCGCTTTTATATTTATGGGTTATGAAAACAGTGAGTATGAAGTTGGAATTAATTATAAAGGCCAGGTTTATTACCTGGGTCAAGTTTCAATGGAGAATACCCCGGAGGGTATGATGGGAATAGAGGAAACACAGGTTTTCGGGGAAAAGACTGTAAAAATTTACGGTATATTGGGGGCAAATTATGGTCAGGCATATTATTGGTTTCCCGGGGAGGAACCGGAAGAATCAGTTATACAGGTGGACGGAAATACCAGGGAAATTGACCTGGACGGGGATGATATGAATGAAATTGTTTCAACTTCTGGCACAATTCCTCAAACAAGGATATACATGTTGAAAGAAGGCAAAATATATGCATGTGAAATCAATGAATCAATCGGAGCAAAATCGGTTATTTTAAAAGATAAAGATAAAAAGCTATTTGAGGTATAT
>DCDC01000110.1 GCA_002316225.1 Firmicutes bacterium UBA1065
GATCTGTAAGCATCGGACAATCAATGTGGGCTCTTCCTGCTTCCGAAGAACATTTAGAAGTTTTCAATGACATATCAAAAGAAATAACTGAAAACGGCGGTAACGCATACATCGCAAACGCTGATTTTATTAGCACGGGAAATACTGATGACATAATCAATCTGTTTAATAAAACCAGAGATGAGGAATACGGGGAGTTTTTAGAAAAATGCGAAGACTTTTTCCTTGAAATTGAAAAGGAAACAAAAAGAAAAAACTTCACATATGTTGAACTTGAAGAAAATGAAGAAGAATACAACAAGCTTGTGGAGTGGTTAAAGAAGATAAGTAATAGAGATTTTTTTAATGCACCACAAAAAAAGCAGGCAGAGGAAACGCTAGAAAAATGCAAATACCTGCTGAATGATTTTAGCAATAAGGTATACGCATCAAATGAAGAATAAAAATAAAACAGAAGGGGTTAGTTTATGAGTCATAATTCAAAGAATAACTTTACACCGGCAGTAACTGTGATAATCATATTCGGTATTATCAGTATGATGGGGGATGTAATTTATGAAGCTGCAAGGAGTGTCAACAGCCAGTATTTGAATCTGTTGAGCATTAGTGCAGCTCAAGTCGGACTGGTCTTTGGCATTGGAGAGTTCTTAGGATATTTTCTGAGGCTTGTTGCCGGAAGTTTATCGGATAAAAGCGGAAGGCACTGGATTTTTATTTTTTTGGGCTATGGCATGCTACTGGTTGTGCCCCTGATGGGAATCACTATGAACTGGAATATTCTCGTCGTGCTGATTTTAATGGAGCGAATCGGAAAAGCATTGCGCAGTCCGGCAAAGGATACAATTATCTCCGGTGTTGCAGAAAATCAGGCTGGAGTTGGATTTGCCTTCGGCCTTCAGGAAGCTCTGGATCAAATAGGCGCTTTTGTTGGACCTCTTATTTTCGCTATGGTTTTTTATTTTTCGGGAAAGAATGGAATTGCACAGTATCAGTTGGGATATAAATCATTGTTTATTCCGTTTGTAATTCTAATGCTGTTTCTGATATATGCATATAGAAGGATTAAACGAGACAATCTTATCCCCGCGGTAATAAAAAAGGATTTTAATAAGGAGAAACTTAAACCGATTTTTTGGATTTATACTGCCTTCACCTTTTTCTGCACATTAGGATTTGTTAATTTCAGTACAGTAGGTTACCATCTGAAAGCTAACAATCTGATGTCAGATGTAAATATAACCTTGCTTTATTCAATAGCCATGGTTGTTGATGCTGTTTCGGCACTGTTTGTGGGCAAAGCTTATGATCAACTGAAAATTAAGACAGAAATGAGAACTGGCGGTCTTCTGGTTTTGATTGCAATTCCATTCCTTACACTGCTGTTGCCGTTTTTAACATTAAGCAATTCTACAGTGCTTATCGTTATAGGAATGATTGTTTTCGGCATAGTTATGGGAACGCATGAAACGGTTATGCGCTCTGCAATCGCAGATATTACACCGTTTAGTAAACGTGGTACCGGTTATGGAGTATTTAATACCGGTTATGGTTTGGCTTTGCTTGGCGGAGCAGCATTGATGGGTTTGCTTTACGATATGAATATGATAGGGATTATAATTGCTTTCACTTGTATTACTGAATTGATTGCCATTATTCTATATTTCAAAATGAACAATAGGGTAAAAAACAGACATTAAGTAAAGCTTTAGGGCATAAACAAATGAATCTGAAAGAAAAAGCAAATACATTACCAGTCTCCTGACACTCATTTATTATTTGTTCTATAAATTCTAAACTATATTGTTTTTTAGCCAATTCAATTACCCCCTATTTCTATTATTTATGCTAACATATTACGCATTTTTTCTCCAAATCTATTAGGGGGCTAGATAGGGAAGCTGGGCAGGAGGTATTGGAGGAGCCAAAGTGGGAGCAATAGGAGGAGCCGCAGTTGGAACAATGATATGTCCTGGCATAGGAACTGCTATTGGGGGAGTTGTTGGAGGATTAATTGGAGGTATAGCTGGATCACTGGGAGGCAGAGCGGCAGGGCAGGAAATTGCAAAGGTCGCATACAGATAGAAGAGGTGATATAAATGTTCTTTAAAAAGAAGACAACCCAACTGGTATATGAGTCAATAAAACACGTTGTTCTTGAAAAAAATGATAAAGTGGCAACAAATTACTTTCTAACCTTGGAAAAGTACAGCATGGGAAAGCGTAATATTGTATATGAAAATCTGTATCTATGGGATTACATATTAAGGGATGTTATAGTTTCAGTTTTAACTGATTATATTGTATATATTTATACGCCAGATAAGGAGAATGCTTTAAGTTTGAAGGAAGATTTTAAAAGTATATACCCTTATTATGAGATTTTGGATGGAACAATTTTTTTAACATGCAATAAAATTGATTACAGAATAGTAACAGAATTGATAAAAGCATATGAGAGTATGTGGGATTGGGATGGACCAATATTTTTTGCGGCATATTATGGAAAAAAAGCAGATTTCGATTTTAAAAAGTTAGATAGTTATGAACAATTAAAAGATTATGCTTTAAGGATTGAGTCTGCAAGGGACAAGATGGGAATTGAAATAACCATTGACCCTGAACAAATCTCAGAGTCTGAACTTATAGAACGGATACGAAGTGTTGCCGAAAAATATAGAATTGAGTTAAAAGTTATATAAAGAAGTAAAGAAGGTGTGAATCTATGTCAGAATATTTGCCGATAGGTTCCGTGGTGCGTTTGTTTGGCGGTACTAAAAAAATTATGATTTATGGAAGGAAACAAATACAGTCAGGAGTGAACAAAAAGTGGGATTATGTTGGTTGCTTATATCCTGAAGGTAATCTAAGTGAAAAGTATAATGTCTTTTTTAACCATAATGAAATTGAGGAAATTTACTTTAAGGGATATGAGGATGATGAAGAAATCTACACAAGGAAATTATTAAAAAATCTATAAAATTATTGGGTTAAGCACTTGATTATATGAAATCAGGTGCTTTTCAGTTGGTCAATAAACTGTACTTTTTGCCTCCTTTTATAGTAAACGTCAAATCGCTTAAACATTGAAAAAGTAGCTGCATCATAATGAAGCGGTTACATGGTTTTAGTTATTCATTTCATCTTGCGTTGCCATCCTGCAACGATCAGGAAGAGCATTTACATTTCAATGATGAATTTGAGTATACTGGGGGTATTGATCTTTACATGCCTATTGATCCAAAAGAGGGCATTTCAAGAATTGAAAAGGAAATTGTTTCTGGTGAAACCATAAAAACTGTTACTACAAGCTTCAGCGGCAAAAACGCTCAAGATCAGGCACTTGCTTTCATGTTTGAGTTTGCAGGGAAAATAGGTTATGGTTTATCCCAGGAAAGGCGGAGGACTTTTTGCTATTACAATCACGAAAGGGTAGGTAAAAAGGATTTCTGGTTCAAGGTATATATAGAAGTTAAAAATGAATCTGAGATTAGAGATGACAAGCTTTAGTTTGAGGTTTTTGAAGGTGGTTTATACGCTATTGTCCGAATTATTTCGGTTGAAAAGAAGTGCTGACTAATATAATTAAGTATAATTAAGGGTATATGGAGAATTTTCTATGTACCATTTTTATAACCGGGGTTATTTGATATTTTCCCTTGAACGGTGATTTTTAAAAAATCACCAATAAATCAATTGACATGTTCCCACGTACGAATGCTATATAAAATAGCCCTCTGACATCAATCCCATCAACTTATGCCACGTTGAGACGGTGGTATTGATGTCAAGAGTTTGATAGGTAATAAGTTATATCTTAACCTTTTTTTCCAACATCAAAGAAACGGCATCCAGATAGTCTCCTTCATATTGAATCGTATTATTAACAAGCATAGTTGTAAAACCGTGAATGAGACTCCATATGGTTAGAGCATCTAAGGACCAGCTGCTTGGAGTATGATTATGAATAACATAAGTGTCGTTTACGCAACAAAAACACAACATTCAAGAAAGCTGGCAGAAGCGATAGGGAAAGAGCTTGGTGTTGAAGCAATAAATATCACACAGTACCCTCACCCCAAAGCAGCCAGACTTCTCTTTCTTGTAGGTGGTATTTATGCTGGCAAAAGTAATCCTGATCTTTTATCCTATGCCGAAAAGCTTGATGCTTCCATTGCCGGTAAGGTGGTACTGGTAACGAGCAGTGCTTCAGCCACCCATCGTAGTCAAAGAGAACTTCGCAAGCTTCTTGTTGCAAAGGGCATTGAAGTCGTAGATGAGATTACTTGCCCCGGAGGATTCCTGTTTATCAAATTTGGCCGCCCGAATAAGACAGATATCCGGACCGTCGTAGAAAATACAAAGAATATATCCGGAAAAAGCAGCAGCAAGTGCTGCCGGGCATGACATTTAGACGGTTATACAGACTGAATTATGAAATCTAATAATTTTTCATTCCCTTGACCTAGTTTAAGGGAATTTTTTATTATGATTGGCACCAATATATGCATGTTATTAATTTGAAAATAATGGTATAATATATAATATTGTTTATTGATGGCGTAAAAGACTCAGTAGGCGTTGAGGATATTAGGTAAAAAAATACAAAAATGAGGAGGTTTATTATGGGTGAAATTAAAACAAGGCCGACTGATCTTGATGTTGATAGTTTTCTGATGAGCGTTGAACCTGCAAAAAAACGCATGGACAGTATAGAATTGAAAAAGGTATTTGACAGTGTTTTAAATGAAAAAGCTATATTATGGAATAACAATATGGTAGGATACGGGTTCTACCATTACAAGTCTGAGAAAAGCAAACAAGAAGGTGAATGGCCATTAATAGCATTCTCACCGCGAAAGCAGTATATAGCTATATATATTATGCCAGGAGTAGGTAATTATAAAGATTTACTGGACAAACTCGGTAAACACAAAATCAGCTCAGGTTCATGTATATACATCAATTCAATCAAAGATATTGATATTGACATTTTGAAAGAATTAATTTCAACCTCTGTAGCGGACATGAAAAAAATGTACAATGTTGATTAAGGGTAAGACGGATAGTTAGTAAATAATTATTTGAAAGAGGTAACGAGAGTGACTGTTGAAAAAACAAACTTTGAATTGTTGACAAATAGGGACAGGCTTGAAGCATCAAAAAAAAGTACGGCAACGGTAAAAAATGAATTTAGTGAAAAAATTGAACGATTAACCAGAAGCAGCGCTTATTTAGACTATTGCGAAGAGGTATATGGCTACAGGGTATATCTTTTTAACATGATGGATAAACAACAAATAGATTTTGTTTTAGGTTCTGTTCCGATATCGGTAAAAGATACAATTTTGGATTTAGGGTGCGGTCCCGGAAGTATTTTGAACCTTTTAGTCAATAAATACGGATGCCGGGGAATTGGAATTGATCAACTGGATGGTGATATCTTGGATAGAACCGGCAAGGCATTTAAATACATCATTGGTGACATTGACAGGATCTCTGACTATGGTTTAAAACCCACAGTTACACTATCCATTGACAGCCTCTATTTTAGCAAAGATTTGGATAAACTTGTTGGGCAATTAAAGAGTATAAAAAATAATAAAATGTATTTATTTTATTCCCAATATATATTTGATGAAGCCGTTGAAGATAAGAGTATCCTTGATAGCAATAAAACAAAAATAGCTGATACCCTTAACAAAAACAATATTATTTTCAAAACTATTGACTTTAGTGAAAACGAGTGCTTATTATATGAGAATTCCATAAGAGTACTGCAAAAATATAAAAAGAAATTTGAAGAAGAAGGAAATTTAGATTTGTATGAGCAAAAACTTAAAGAAGATATGACTGGAATGAAATTGTATGATAAAAACCTTGCCTCACGATACCTGTATATAATATATGAAATGTAATGGGATTGGAACTAAGCTTATGAAAAAACTGTTTGGAGTACTAAGGGCCAATGGTTATACACAAACTTCGCTTTCCGTTCAAAAGGATAATCCGGCAGTGAAGTTTTATAAGCGATTGGGATATAGAATAAGGGAAGAAAAACTTGACCATGCGGGTAACGAAGATTTCATTATGATTAAAGAATTGAAGACAGATTTGTGAAACTTAAAGAGAAGTATGGTTGGATTTAATGGAAAAATTGGTAATGAGATTAATTTTATAACTTAATTACAACAAATGAAAGGCGGATATACATGATTGGCAAAAATGGGATACGTATAATCTATGGGGATAATCCTAAGCAGATGGTAAAGGAATTACTTGAAGTCATAAAACCTGAAGAAGAAATAGATAAAAACTCACTTATCGGGATTAAGCCAAATTTAGTTGTAGCAAAACCTTCGAGCTCAGGTGCAACAACCTCCCCCGAAATAGTGGCAGGAATAAT
>DCDC01000138.1 GCA_002316225.1 Firmicutes bacterium UBA1065
TATATTTTTAAGGAATTTGAATTTTAAAGAAGATATAGGGGGTATCGGCTGAGTACCATGTGGGGAACATTTCTTATTTTAATTCGTCTGAATAGGTGACAGCTAGTTATGAATAAAGGAAAAAATTAATTATATAAAGGCAGGAAAAGCTATGAAAAAAATCTATCGCACTAAATTTAATGTATTTATTGTAGTGCTTATTTGCGTTTTTTTGTTTAACATAATTGTATATGCTAATTCAGCACCAATTTATATGCCGGACTATCCTTCAACAGGAATATTTTCGGTAGATGAAAACACTCCGATTGAAGTGTTAAAGGAAAATTTGCTGTTTGATTTTACCGAAGAAGATGACGATACCTATTCTCCAAAGGCCAAGGTCAGTGCAACCTATGAAATGCAAAATTCTTCAAATGAGGATGTTTCAGTATATATGGCATTTCCTTTCATTGAAAGATTCAGCGAGTTTTCACCTGATGAAATTATTATCACTGCAAATGATGAAATTATTCCCTATGATACCTATTTAGGTGAAACAATTAACAATTCAAGTAATCATTTTCAGGAACCTGAAAATACTGACTTTAGTATTGAGAAAATTTTAAAATCTATTACAGATAAAAAGTATACCGCTAACAATTTTAAAGAAAATGAAAGAGGTAAGCTTTACAGGTTTAAGGTATCTTCTGCTGATGACAAAATAAATTTCGCCGTGAGCTTTGATTTTAATCATGAAAAAACCAAAATTATTTTAAATGGTTTTAATCGCTTTGAACGAAATGAAAATAATATCAGAGTTGCTTCCGGCACAAGAGAAGAAGAGACAAGAGAGATCTATGTATTAGGTGAAGATATTAGTTTTGATATTAAAGGTTATACAAGCGGAAATCTTGAGGAAGAAACCGATAAATTTGAATATGAAATAATAACAGAAGAAATAGATGTAGAAACATTCCTGAAAAATTATGCGGCTTATTATTTGAATAAATATGCTGATAACCTTGAGGAGATGGCAAAGGGACAAATATCAGAAATCCAGTTGTATAACCTTTACGCAGAGTCTTTGGATAAATACTTAGACAGGAATTGGAAAAAATTTCATTATCAGACAGAACTGAAGGATATTTGAACAGAACTTTCGGGTATTTCACACCTATAGTAATAGGCTTTGTGTTATTAATTGCTGTTATTGTAATTCTTCTTATTGTTAAAACAAGAAAAAGAAAATAAAAATATTTAATTTCATAAAATATTATCGTTGACAAAATTGGTTTATCGTAGTAAACTTATCGCAATAGGTCTATTACAGTAAACCAATGGAGGTATCAGATGGAGGAATTTAGACTTTTTGATGCGGAATACAAGTTTCTAGATATAATTTGGGAGTCTGAGCCCATAAATTCCACTGAATTAGCTAAGGTTTGTTTTAACAGGTTAGGCTGGAAAAAGTCTACAACTTTTACTATGATAAGAAAGTTATGCGGCAGGGGCATCTTAAAAAATGAAAATGCTACGGTGACATCTCTTATAAAACGTGAGCAGGTGCAAAAATATGAAAGCGAAGCACTTTTGGAAAAAACCTTTGACAACTCTTTACCGGCCTTTATGGCTGCATTCCTGCAGGGTAAAAAACTTTCCAAGAAGGAAGCTGAAGAATTGAAGAAAATGATAGAGGAGGCTTCTAAATGAGCAGATTGTTCTTGACTGTATTAAATATGAGCATAACAGGCAGTTTTGTTGCTTTGGCAGTTATGATTGCAAGGCTTCTTTTGAAAAGAGCACCGAAGGTTTTTTCTTACGCACTTTGGGCTTTGGTATTTTTTCGCTTAATATGTCCGTTTTCATTTGAAAGTGCAGTAAGTTTAATGCCTGCCGACAAGGAATACATACCTCAGGAGATTGTATACACGCAAAATCCTGCCATAAATACAGGTATAAAAATGATTGATATAACAGTGAATAATTCTATTGAAGAATTATTACCGCCGGTAAATCAAACAGCAAGTGTAAACCAGGCCGGAGTTTTAACGGAAATAGCTGCAATAATTTGGCTGGCGGGAATTGCAGTACTTTTATGCTATGGATTCATTACATATTTCAGATTAAAACAAAAACTTTCAACTGCAACTTTAGTGCGGTATAATATTTACGAGACGGACCGCATAAACACTGCTTTTGTAATGGGTTTTATCAGGCCAAAAATCATTATTCCTATAAATTTATCGGAAAATGAATTTGATTATATTATTAAGCATGAGGAGACACACATCAGGCGTATCGACTATATAATCAAGCCTCTTGCTTTTTTGGTTCTTATCATTCACTGGTTCAATCCTCTTATATGGCTTTCATATTACTTGATGACAAAAGATATGGAAATGTCATGCGACGAGAGCGTTATGAAAAATACCGGGGAAGATATTCGAGTAAATTATTCAAGCTCGCTTTTTGCTTTTTCCGCTAAGCAAAGCGGAATATTAAGTCCATTGGCTTTCGGGGAAGGAAATGTAAAAAGCAGAATAAAAAATGTACTAAATTATAAGGAGCCATCTTTTTGGATTATACTTTCGGCGGTTATTATTATTTCCTTTGTTTTAATACTATTTGGAACAGATCCGCAGAAAGCATCAGGGGAGTCAGTAGAAAATAGTCAAAAGCAGGTTATAGATCCTGAACTAATATATAAAAATGAAACCCTCGGATTTTCTATATATTTTCCGGAGGAATGGAAAGACAAATATATAATAGAGGAATCAGATAATCATATTTCTGTATTCGATAAACAAATATATGACACCGGTCAAGGAGGATTCCTTTTTACCATAAACCGTACAATAGGCGAAATGATTACACAAAAGGACATGAATATGGAACCGGTACCTACAAAAATTATTTTGCAGGGCAACGGATATACTTATTTCTACCGTCTTCCCACAGACATAAATTATCCGGTGAATGACGAAGAACTAGCCAGGCATTATCAAGAAATGAGCAGTCAAATAGATTATGCACTTCAGGGAATTTCTTTGTTGGGGGAACAAAGGCCGAAGGCAGTAAATGAAGGTTTCAAAGTGGTGGGATCAAGTTATTTTACTGCTGAAATACCTGATGAATGGGATATAAAACCCTTTGAGCATCTGCCGGTTTGGGATATATATGAGGGAGAGAATCCGGTTGGTATGATTCAAATGCTGCCATATAAAACAGAGGAAAACACAAAAGATATTTATGGCAATTCAATAATAGAGTACCTCTATGATGAGGAAGCACAACGTAAAATGAGTATTACTCTGTTCAGCGGGTATGCGGATGGAAGTGTAATGGAAAAGATTAAAAGGAGCTTTAAATTTGCAGGCGGGCCCTTTAATGTTATCGACCTGGAATCTGCAGCAAATTTATATATAGCCGGAGGATGCAAAAAAGTATTCGGGACTATTGATTCCTTTATAGTTGAAAAAGGCAGGCCGGTGGCTGTCACTGTAAATGTGATGAAATTTATACCTGATGGTCCTGATGGCAATAATCCTAACGGATTCAGGATTGAGGATTTAAAATATACCGAAACCTATATAATTGAGCATGGAGTCAATGTAGCAGCCCTTGCACCACCGAATTATAACTCATATGAAATGTATTACATGCCGCTATTAGATGAAAATTTTGTTAATAATTACGATTACAAAAATTTATTCTTTGATTTTATCCTAGGAAATGACGGGAAATTATTAGTTGTATTAGGACATTATATACC
>DCDC01000209.1 GCA_002316225.1 Firmicutes bacterium UBA1065
AGGCTTCATTTTCATCCATGTCTTTCAAATGTTGTAAATACTCGCTTCTGCAAAGCATGGTCCATCCTTTTAAACTCTTATTGAAGCCTTCTTCCAATTCTTCGAAGTTTTCAATCACAGGAGTGTAAAAGAAGCTGTATTTTTCAGCCATTTCTTTGATGGCATCCTTTAAACTGCTCGTTTTGCCGTCCGGGTTGCCTGCCTCCTCACCGTCCATGTTAACTGCCTTTTGAGTTACCGGTATATATCCCGTGGATGATACGAATCTTATGTTTTGCTCAGGGGAAGTAAACCACTTGAGGAATATTCCCGCTGCATTTTCTCTTGCCTCATCGGATTTTATGATGCACATACCCCCGCCTCTTTGTATAGCAATCTTTTCACCCTTCTCCATGACAGGGTAGGGGAGGATCAAAAACTCGGCAGGTTCAGTGGTATTGTCTTCATAGGTAACAATATCCGAATAGAAGAGCACTCCTGCGGTTGAGCCCACATTAGCCACAACTCTGCCGGTCTTAATGAGGTCTGACCCATACCCCTCATAAATGGCAATATAACCTTTAACGGCAGGCTCAAAATAATTTTTCCATACCTTTTCAAAGGCAGGGGAGGATAAATTCAAGGTCCCGTCAACAATAAAGTCGTCCTTGGATTGCTTGAATATGGTTTGGGCCAGGTTAAAAAGGGAATCATAATTTATGAAGGTCTTGCCGTCGTTTTCAAGGTCCGGTGTTTGGTCGTCAGTCCATTTGTAATACTTTTCAGCCAGGTCAAGAATTCCTTCAAATGTATGTAAATCATCATAACTAACTCCGGTTTCCTTCATAAACCTGTTAAATATTGAAGTGTTTAAAAACATGACTTCGGTTGATTTCCCTATGGGGAGAACATAAAGCCTGCCGTCGGGAAGCCTTCCTTCTTCTATGAATTCCGGAATAAACAAGGCCAGGTCTTCTTTGGAAAAATGAGATTCAAGGTCTGCCAAAAGGCCTTTTCCGGCCAGCATGTAGGCAGTATTGGGGTACAAGGTTGTAATATCGGGCAGGTCAGGTGCACCGGGCTCGTCATTGACAGCCATTTTCAATTTTTCATGAATGGTAGCAGAACCTGTTATGGAGGTGACATTTATGATGATACCTTTTTCTCTTCCAATCGTCTCATTGAATTCGTCTATGAGGGCATCCATGGTATCCTTCATGTCCCCCCCGTAATTATGCCATAAATTAATTGTTACGGTGTTTTTTGCGCTTAGGGGTTCATTGCTTTTGCAGCCTGAAAACAATAAGGTTAAAATAATTAAAGATAACATGATTTTTTTCATTTCTGCACCCCAATGAAAACGATTTTATTTGATTATACCATAAAATAATACTCTTTCCAAGTATAAATCCCGACAAATAAATCCATTTTCGTTAGCTTTTTTTAAGCAATATCACCCTCAGGGTGATTACAATTATTATAGGCTAATATATAATAATAACAACAAATTCAAAGGGGGGTAGATAGATGAAAAAATTTGCTTACATTTTAATAATTCTTGTCTTGTCATCTTTACTCACTGCTTGTGGAGCAAAACAAAAAATGGAAGAAAAGATTGCCGAAAAAGTTATAGAGCAGGCTATAGGAAATGCAGCAGATATTGACATAGACGGGGATGAGATGAAAATAAAGACCGAAGAGGGGGAGATTACCTTCGGTCTGACTGAATGGCCCGATTCTCAGTTGTGCGGCAGGATTCCGGAGTTAAAAAAGGGGAAAATATCCAGCGCCATGAACAGTGAAGCATACATGCTCGTAATAATCGAAGAAGTTGAAGAAGATGATTTTATGGATTATTACAATGGAATAAAAGGGGACTTTAACCAGGAATCCTACGAAGCCAAAAGCGCCGATTCCATAACTTATATGGGAAAAAGCCAAGAGGGCATAAGCATAATGGTATCCTATGAAAAGGGTGGTAAAACTGCAACAATTACAGCTTCAAAAGAGGAGTAAGCATCTGCATAATAAAACAAAAAAAATGGCGGACCCGCCATTTTTTTTTAAGCCTTTTATTCAGGTGAAAACTCGTCCTTTCCAGCCCCGCACAACGGGCATACCCAATCATCCGGAAGGTCTTCAAAAGCAGTACCTGGAGCTATACCGTTATCCGGATCACCTTCCGCAGGATCGTAAACGTAACCGCATGCATCACAAACGTATTTTTGCATAGTTATCCTCCTTAAAATATATCTACCTTACATATTATTCTAATCTATATTATCCGAATGTCAACAAATAAATTACCGCTTCCGGTTTAAGGGACGGTTCTCCTCAATATTCTGTGGACACCCATAATAATTATATATATAATAGTGTAAACTAAAAGATACGAGGGTATTATGGCTATTAACAAGGTTGTGAGGGCGGCGCTCAAGGCTCTGTCTTACACTGAATATGATATTAAGGAAAATCTCCGGATGCACAGGAATCTTGTAAACATGACCAGGAAGCACTTTTTAAAACCCCTGTACAAAACATGGGACTATAAGCTAAGGTCGAAAGATCATAATATTCCTGTTCGAGTATTTTCTCCCCATGTCCATGGAGACTTTCCGGTTCTCTTGTTTTTTCACGGGGGAGGATGGGTAACCGGCAACATTGAAACCTATAACAAGGTTTGCACAAATATGGCTAAACTTACGAAATGCAAGGTGGCGTCCGTGGATTACAGGCTGGCACCGGAAAATCCCTTTCCGGCAGGCCTGGAGGACTGCTATGAAGCAGCCAAAGCCTTTGTTACAAACAAGGTAATTAATGATAAAGAAGTGATCCTGATCGGAGACAGTGCCGGAGGCAATTTGGCGGCTGCCGTGTCTCTCCTGGCAAGGAAAAGAAAAGAATTCAAGGTTAAGAAGCAAATATTGATTTATCCTGCAACCTACAACGACCATAGCGAGAATTCACCATTCAGGTCTCTTGTGGAAAACGGAAGGGATTATTTGCTTACTTCAAAGAGAATAAGGGATTATATGGACCTTTATATATCAAAAAAAGAAGATTTCTACAGCCCTTATTTTGCCCCCTTGCTCTCAAAGGACTTGTCAATGCAGCCTAAGACCCTGATTATAACTGCCGAATACGACCCCCTGCGGGATGAAGGGGAAGAATACGGCAAAAAGTTGAGGGAAGCCGGGAATTATGTTGAAATATACAGGATAAAGGATGGTCTTCACGGATTTTTCTCTTTGCCCCCAAGATTCCCCCAGGTTAAACTGTGTTATGACATTATAAACCATTTCATTTATGAGGTGAATTAGTTGAAAAACAAAAGAATATCCGAATGGAGCAAGTTGGATAATGCGGCAAAAATTTTTCCTGCCAACAGCAAAAAAAGCGATACCAAGGTATTCAGATTTGCGTGCGAACTGCATGATCCGGTAGATCCCAAGGTCCTCCAGGAGGCCCTTGACATAACTCTTGAAGCCTTTCCCCTCTACCGGTCAGTAATGAAGTCCGGCCTTTTTTGGTACTATTTTGAAAAAAGCAGGTTTCCGGCCCTTGTGACGGAAGAAAACCTTCCTCCCTGCTCCACCTTATATGATAAAAATCATAAAACCCTCCTTTTCAGGGTTATGTATTACAGGAAGCGAATAAACCTTGAAGTATATCATGCCTTGTCTGACGGGGCAGGGGCTCTTCAATTTTTAAGGACACTGGTTTTTCACTACATAACCATTAAATACAAGGATGCCTTTAAGGACAAGACACCCCTTTTGGATATTGATGCTTCCAAGACTCAAAAATTAGATGACAGCTTTCAAAAATATTTTAAGGAAGAAAAAATATTTCCAAAAAAGAAGCCTGTAAAGGCATATAAACTAAGAGGGGCGAAAATACCCGAGTACCGTTTCAGCGTGATAGAAGGGGTGATTCCCCTAAATGAAATACTGCCCAAGGTTAAAGAATACAAGGCATCATTGACAATTTTTTTGGCTGCCCTTTTAATGTGTGCCATAAGCGAAGAAATTCCTGCAAGGCATAAAAGAAAGCCCGTTGTCTTAAGCATCCCGGTAAATTTGAGGAATTACTTTTCTTCCCAGACAGCCCGTAATTTTTACGGAGTTATAAATGTTGATTATGATTTTTCCAAGGGTAGCGGTGACTTAAAGGATGTAATTGAGGTTTTAAAGAAAAAATTCAAGGAAAATTTAACTCCCGAAGCCCTGGCAAGAAGAATAAACAGGTTGGCTTCTTTAGAGCACAATGCTTTTTTGAGGGTTATCCCTTTGGCTTTAAAAAATCTGGCCCTGAGAATTGCATACATAATTTCAGACAGAAGCCATACTTCAACCTTATCCAATGTTGGGATAGTGAATGTGCCTGATGATATAAAACCTTATATCAATTCCTTTGACGTATTTGTAAGTACCAACAAGCTCCAGGCTTGTTTATGCACCTATGAAAACAAGTTGAGAATAAGTTTTACTTCTGCTTTTGTCAGTACCGAAATCCAACGAAGGTTTTTCAGAAGCCTGACCGACATGGGAATCCCCCTTGTAATAGAATCTAATCTGGTTGATGAAGAGGAGGCCTTGTGATGAAATACTGTAAAAGCTGCAAGGTGAGCGTGGTTGGAAAAAGAAAACTCTGTCCCCTCTGCCAGGATAGGCTTATAGGGGATGATTACCAGGAAGAAGTTTTTCCAAAAATCTCATTTGTTTATAAGGAGCATTCCTGGTTTTTGAAGATCATGCTCTTAATATCCATAATAATTGCCACCCTTTCTGTAGCCTTGAACATTCTCCTGCCCGGCAGGGGGGCCTGGTCCTTGTTTGTCCTGGGAGGTCTTGGTTCAGCCTGGGCAAGCTTGATAAACCTCATAAACAAGCACAAAAATATACCCAAAAACATAGTATACCAGGTTATGACCATATCAGTTACTGTTCTTTTATGGGACATATTGACCGGATGGAGGGGATGGTCCATAAACTATGTAATCCCCCTGGTATGTGTGGCTGCCATGTTGTCCATGGCTCTTATTACAAAAATCAGAAAGCTATATATTGAAGACTATATCCTTTACATAATAATTGACGGCTTGTTTGGTGTAGTCCCCATAATTTTTATCATCTCAGGGCTTTTGGATGTTTTGTACCCGTCAATCATATGTATTTCGGTAAGTATCATTTCATTGTCAACTATCATAATTTTTGAAGACAAGAGGCTCATAGCCGAGATAAAAAGAAGGCTGCACGTGTAAGAAAATTGCCCCTGAATTTAGGGGCATTCCTTATATTATTATGCTTTTGCAGCCTTTTTGTCTATCAGTGCAATAAATGCCCAGCTTATAATAAGTGAGACAGGTGCCGTGAAAAAGGCAGCATAGGTTCCTGCCAAATCATTAAGGACACCGGTTATGTTGAAGAAGGCGACAAACAAAATATTGCCTAATGTTGTTATCAGTCCGATAGCGAATGAAGCGGATTCTTTGAATACAGTATTTGTAACAACCATAAGGGTGGGAAAAACAACAGAAATAAAGAATCCTGACCCGGCTATCACCAGCAGCCCCTTGTCCCTAAGCAAAAGGCCTGTTATTATGCAGAGGGCACCCGACAGCAAATAAAGTTTAAGACCTTTTACATTGCCTGTTTTGTTGATTATGAAGCCTCCCGTAAGCCTGCCCAGGGCGAAAAGCAAATAATAAACGCCGGCATATTTTGCCGCAAGGGCCGGGCTAAAACCGTAGGAAGTCCTCATATAACTTATAAACCAGGTGTATAAAACTGATTCGCCTAAGAATGAAAATGTTACGGCCCCTACAAACAAGTAAACTATGGGGTTTTTTAACAATTCTCTCCTCTTTTCCTCCCTGTTTACCGTGACGGTAATCCCCGGTACCCTTGCCAGCAAGGTGAGGACTGCAGATACAATGAAGAAAACACCCAAATAAAGATAGATTTTTCTCCAGTGCAGGCCGTATTCAAGAAGGCTTCCATACAGGTTCTGGCCGGTTAAGCTTCCCAGGCCGTACATGAAATGGGTTAAATTCATCAAAATCGATTCAAAACCTAAAGACAGGACCGGGATTACAGAATCAACGGAAACGGCCCATAACTGCCTCCCTGCTCCAAACAAGAAATTAAACAGGCCCAGCAAAAATATATTGGAAGCAAAGGGTGCAATTAAAACAGCTGCGGTTGAAACCAGGGCTCCTAAGAAAAAAACAATCTTATGTCCGTATTTTTCACAGAAGTGTCCGCTAAAAAAGCCTCCTATTATTGCGCCTATCGTGTTAAATGTCAGCACCAGGCTCATTTGAGCATTGTTAATGCTGAATTCTTCCAGGAAAAAGGGCACAAAGTTTCCCCTGGAGCTTTCAAAAAGCGCTATTATAAAATATATGTAAAATAAAGTAAATATCAAGAAAATATTTTTTTTGAGCTTCAAGCCATATCTCTCCTTAAAAAGCCTGTCCTTTCAATTAAGGATAATAATCATACTATCACAAAAAAGATTTGAGGTAAAGTGAAAGCAGTTGACTAAATACCTGATGGGTAATAAAATTAAATGAAAGCTAAGAAAGGGATATGCTATGTTCAGACAAACCGTATACGAGACAGACAGGCTTTGGTTAAAAATCCTGAAACCTAATTATTGCAGGCAAGTCTTGGATTACTACAAAAGGAATCATAATTTTTTGCAAGAATGGGAGCCCCAAAGACCCAAGGATTTCTATACCTTATCCTATCAAAAAAGGCAGCTGAGCTATGAATACCGGATGTTTAAAGAAAGAAAGCTCATAAGGTTTTGGATTTTAAAAAAGGAAGACAATAAACTGATAGGCAATATTTGTTTAAGCAATATTATCATGGGGAACTTCAGGTCCTGCTATATGGGTTATAAACTGGATTGTGATGAAATCAACAAGGGATACATGACTGAAGCAATCAAAAAAGTCGTGGAAATCATGTTCAATGAATACGGACTTCACAGGATTGAAGTGAATGTGATGCCCAGAAACATCAGGTCTCTGAAAGTAATGAAAAAACTGAATTTCGAAGAGGAAGGCTATTCAAGAAGGTACCTGGAAATCAACGGAAAATGGGAAGATCATGTGCATTTTGCAATATATGAAGACAGTTTCAATCAATTTTGAAACACAAAAAATACAAAAAACAGAGGGTGGTAAAAATGAGATTTATTGACTTAAGAAGCGATACCGTAACAATGCCGACTGATGAGATGAGACAGGCAATGGCAAATGCCCAGGTGGGAGATGATGTTTACGGGGATGACCCAACCGTCAACAGGTTGGAAGAACTTGCAGCCCAAAAAGTGGGCAAGGAAGCAGCCTTATTCGTACCCAGCGGTACTTTCGGAAACCAGCTGGCCATAATGACCCATACAAGAAGGGGAAACGAAGTAATAGTAGGGAAAAACAATCACATAGTCCTCCATGAGGTAGGAGCTTCAGCAGTTATTTCGGGAGTCCAGTTAAGGACATTGGAAACCGTAAACGGAGCCATGCCTCCCCGGGATGTCTTGAAAGCCATAAGGGTTGATGATATCCATGAACCTGAAACCGGACTCATATGTGTTGAAAATGCCCATGGCTGCGGAGCAGTGGTACCACTTGAAATAATGAAAGAAATAAAAGAAATTGCAGAAGAACATTCCATTCCGGTCCACATGGACGGAGCAAGAATATTTAATGCAGCCCTTGCCTTGGGAGTTGATGCAAAAGAAATCGCTGCCTGCTGCGATTCAGTAATGTTCTGCTTGTCAAAGGGCTTGGCGGCACCAGCCGGCTCCATGCTTGCAGGGACCAGGAAATTCATTGAAAGGGCAAGAAAGAACAGGAAGCTCATGGGCGGAGGCATGAGGCAAATAGGTATATTAGCTGCCGCAGGAATAATAGCATTGGAGAAGATGACCGGCAGGCTGATTGAAGACCACGAAAATGCCAAATATCTGGCTGATGAACTTTCAAAGCTTCCCGGTATTGAGGTAAAAAGAGACAGGCTGGATATTGACATGGTCTTCTTTGAATTAGGAGAAGATATCATAAAAGAAAGTGTTCTTGTTAAGAAGCTTTATGAAAGGAACATCAAGATAAACGGGTCAGAAGGCGGGGAATACCGCTTTGTAACCCATATAGGAGTGTCCAGGGAAGATATCGATTACGTCATAGCCTGCATAAAAGAACTGATAATGAAATAATCAAGTATATGTACTTTGTCATCCTGAGCGTAAGCGAAGGATCTATTGAGATTCTTCGCATTAAAGCTCTCAGGATGACACATTACAAATAAACTGAGGACTAGGTCCTCTTTTTCTTATATTGAATATAATCATGATATGTGATAATTAATTCCTTAAAAGGCAGTAACCGGTTGTATATAGTGAGGTTTAATATGGACGCAAATTTCAAGCAAATTTACGGTGAATACTTAAGAGATGAATCAAGGCAGGTCGGATGGGCTGAAAGCATTGCCTTCCCAAGAACCGAGGCTGAAATAATCTCTAACCTTAAAGAAATGTCCCGTAAAAAGATCCCCGTCACTTCCCAGGGGGCAAGAACAGGACTTGCTGCCTCGGCGGTTCCATACGGGGGTTATATTATTAATTTAAGCAAGATGAACAAGGTTACAGGGGCCAGGTATGATGAAAAGGAAGACAGGTTTTTCCTAACCCTTCAACCGGGGGTCCTCCTGTCCGACCTGAGAAAATATATAGCCAACAAATCCTTCGATGTGACCGGTTGGGATATAGAATCCCTGCATGCGTTAAAATTCATGGAAAAAGGAAAATGGTTTTATTCCACCGACCCTACGGAAAGCTCCGCATCAATGGGGGGCATAGCTTCATGCAATGCATCCGGTGCCAGAAGCTATAAGTACGGTTCGGCCCGTGACCATATTACAGGTCTAAGAGTAGTTTTGGCAGACGGTGACGTATTGGCACTAAAAAGAGGTAAATGCCTTGCTTCGGGAGATGAATTCTCCCTGATTACCGAAAAGGGAAGGGAGATTAAAGGTAGACTTCCTAAATACAAAATGCCTGATGTAAGGAAGAACACTTCCGGTTATTACAATAAGCCCGGCATGGACATGATTGATTTATTCATAGGGTCTGACGGCACTTTGGGGATTATAAGCGAAATTGAAATAGAGCTGAGCAAAACCTCACCTGTCAATTGGGGAATCACAATTTTTATGCCCGATGAAGACAAGGCCCTGGATTTGGTAAGAGCCCTGAGACGAGAAATCAAGGTGGC
>DCDC01000041.1 GCA_002316225.1 Firmicutes bacterium UBA1065
TTCGCTTGCGCTCAGGATGACACAAGGCATAAGTTGTCATTCTGAGGGCTTTAGCCCGAAGAATCCCATGAGATCCTTCACTTGCGCTCAGGATGACGTAAAGGGGTTAATTTACAAAATTTATAAAAAGGAGATACTATGAGTGTAGATTTAAAAGATACCTTGTTCAACATAACCGAAAAACATAAGGAAGCCCTGGACCTTTTAATATCATTGGGATTTGACAGTTTAAAGGATGACAACCTGAGAAAGATGTTCGGAAGCTCCATTTCATTGGAGAACGCGTTAAAATCCAAGAAAATCAATCCGGAGGCCTTTTTGGCCAAACTGATGGAAAGAATCGAAGAGAACAAGAGGGCTCAAAACAAATATAAAGACACAATCAAAGTAACCGGAGTACTTCCCTGCCCTGTTAAGGTTCCTTTGCTGGAAACCTTTGAAAATTGGCTTGCCGAGCAAGATTTTGACTTCAACCTGGATTATGAATTAAAAGCTGCATCCATGGGAATCGACTGGATAAAAGATGAGATGAAAAACTCCGAAAAGATTCCTGATTTGTTCATATCCGCAGGTTTTGACCTCTTCTTTGGCAGGAACCTCTTAGGCAAGTATAAATCGGATAATTTATTTGAAGATATAAGCGGAATTGAAAAATACAACGACGATTTTTCGGAATATGATCTTAAAGACCCCAGCGGCCAGTATTCAATGCTTGGGGTTGTACCTGCCGTTTTTTTGGTCAACAGGGATGAGTTGAAGGGGAGAAAAATCCCCGAGTCCTGGGAAGAATTACTGTCGGGTGAATTTGAAAACAATGTGAGCCTTCCCATAAGCGACTTTGATTTATTTAATGCCTTGCTCCTGAATATTTACAAGCTCTACGGGGAAGAAGGCATAAGAAAACTAGCAGGAATATTCCAAAAAAACATGCATCCATCCGAAATGGTCAAGTCTCATATGAAAAGGGAAAGACCGGCAATTACCATCATGCCCTATTTCTTCACCTGGATGGTGAGGGAAGGCAGCCCCATGGTATTGGTATGGCCTAAGGACGGAGCCATTATCAGCCCTATTTTCATGCTTACCAAGAAGGAAACAAAAAATAAAACAAAAGCTTTGGCCGATTTCTTTGCTTCAAAGGAAGCAGGAGAAATCCTGTCTCACAAGGGTAAGATGCCAAGCGTAAATCCTGAAGTAGACAACCGGATACCAAAGGAAAACAAATATATTTGGCTTGGATGGGATTTTATAAAGGGAAATGACATTTCTGACCTGATAAAGAAATGCGAGAATATATTCAATGAAACGCTGAGAGGAGATGAATAGATGAATTTAGTGATAATGTCCGGACCTCCTTCTTCAGGAAAAACATCGGTTATTTTAAAAACCATAGAAGCAATAAAGAAAAGAGGCATTAAGGCAGGGGTGGTAAAATTTGACTGCCTTTATACGGATGATGACATATTGTATGAAAAAGCAGGAATACCGGTTAAAAAAGGCCTTTCCGGCTCCTTGTGCCCTGACCACTTTTTTGCCAGCAACATTGAAGAAGTCGTAAGATGGGGGAAAAAAGAAGGACTCAATTTATTGATAACGGAAAGTGCAGGCTTGTGCAACAGGTGCTCCCCCTATATAAAGAATATCAAGGCTGTTTGCGTAATAGATAATTTAAGCGGTATAAACACACCAAAAAAAATAGGCCCCATGCTTAAATCAGCCGACATAGTTGTAATAACAAAAGGCGATATAGTATCTCAGGCGGAAAGGGAAGTTTTTGCATCAAGGGTCAATTCGGTAAACCCCCAGGCTGTAATTATGTCTGTTAACGGTCTAACCGGCCAGGGAGCCTTTGAACTCAGCACCTTGATTTATGATGAGAATTCAAACGTGGAAACCGTGAAGGGCAGTAAGTTAAGATTCCCAATGCCTTCGGCTCTTTGCTCCTATTGTCTTGGGGAAACAAGAATAGGTGAAGAATACCAAATGGGCAATGTAAGGAAGATGGATATAGGAGGAGAAAATGATCAGCATTAAAGAACTGGAAATGAAGAAAATCAAGGACTTGGAAGCTCAGTATCCTTTTATTATATCTTTCTTTGAAAACAACAAACTGAATGTGGAAGGCTTCAAGGATTCCACTTTAATTGAATATTTAAATCATTTTACAGAAGAAGAAATCGAAGAATGGGCTATAGACATTCCTAAGATAAAGTCCGATTTGGAGACTTATGTAAACCAGATGCTGCAATTCCTGGGCTTGGAAAAAGATATAGTCGATTCAATAACCATTTTAGCCGGTAAGGATAAGTACGGCAATAAAGAAAATTTTGAAGAGCTGACCATAAAAAAGGGTGAAATTGTATCGATAGTGGGACCAACAGGCTCAGGAAAGAGCAGGCTTTTAGCCGATATTGAATGGGCGGCAAACAGGGACACCCCGACAGGAAGAGCCATTTTAATAAACGGAGAAAAACCCGATTACAGCATAAGATTTTCAACCGGCAACAAGCTTGTTGCCCAACTGTCCCAAAACATGAACTTTGTAATGGACTTGACCGTTAAGGAATTTTTGGAGCTTCACGCAAGAAGCAGGATGGTTGAAAAGGAGGAGGAAGTAATTTCAAAAATTATAGATGCTGCAAACCAGTTAGCAGGCGAAAAATTCAATCCGGATACACCCGTAACGGGGCTCAGCGGAGGACAGTCAAGGGCTCTAATGATTGCCGACACTGCCATACTAAGTACCTCTCCCATAGTCCTGATTGATGAAATCGAAAATGCGGGCATAGACAGGAAGAGGGCCTTAAATTTATTGGTTAACGAAGAAAAGATAGTTCTCATGGCCACCCACGACCCTAGTTTAGCACTTATGGCAGACAAAAGGATAATTATTAAGAACGGCGGTATTCACAAAATAATAGAAACCGGTCCAAAAGAAAAAGAAGTTTTGAAGGAGCTGGAAAGGATAGACAAAATAATCGGCACCCTGAGAGCCAGGCTCAGAAGCGGGGATGCCATAGACACTGATACAGCTGAAATTATGTTGTCATAATAGCTTTTTACGTCATTCTGAAGGCAGAATATAGTCTTTGTGTCATTCTGAACCCAGTGCAGAATCCCGTAAGATTTTTCAAATCCTCAGGGTGACAATTTTTTTGTCATTTTTTATTTCATTGCTTAATTCAAAAAAATGTACTAAAATAAAACAAGAAGTAAAAAAGGGGACACTGATTATGACTAAATTAAAAGCGGATCTAGCCTTGCTGATGGTTACATTGGGGTGGGGCATTTCCTATTACTTAACCGACATAAGCTTGCAGGATATGGGACCCTTTACCTTGAATTCCAACAGGTTCATAATAGCATTTCTAGTTGCTGTCATCCTTGTCTTTCCAAAGTTGAAAAAAATTTCAAAAAACACAGTAAAGTACAGCTTTCTTTTAGGCGGGGTATTGGTATTGGTTTACCTGGGGGCGACCTTTGGAACTCTCTACACCACCTTGTCCAACGTAGGCTTTTTGTGCGGCCTTACCGTAATTTTCACCCCAATATTATCGTCAATCATTTATAAGAAACTACCCGGCAGGAAGCAGACCTTTGTAATACTGATGAGCTTTGCCGGAATTGCCCTCCTGACCTTGACGGAAGATTTCTCCATAAACTATGACAATTTATTGGGAGACCTTTTGTGCATCATGTGCGCTGTGGCATATGCGGCACATTTGCTGATTACGGAAAAGGCAGTGACCTTTGAAGATGTGAATGCCTTTCAGTTAGGGGTTTTGCAGCTTGGAACTACCGGCTTATTCACTTTAATACTGGCCTTTATATTTGAAACCCCTCATTTGCCTTCCCAGCCCAAATATTGGGGTCCCGTTTTGTTTTTATCCATCATGTGCACGGGGGTGGCATTTATTGTCCAGTGTGTGGCTCAAAAATACACTGAAGCATCACATGTGGGCATAATATTCTCAATGGAAACTGTTTTTGCCGGAATTGTAGCTTTCGCCCTGGCAAAAGAGGTTCTTTCCCTCCAGTCCTACATAGGTGCTGCCCTGATGGTGGCCAGCATCTTTATAATGGAGATTGATTTTTCAAAATTTAAAATATTTGAAAAAATCCTAAATAACGACAATAGGTTTACATAAATATAATTATGTAAACCATTTATAAGGTAATGCAAATAGTGACAAATAATTGCGAAAATTACTCATAAAAGCTATAGTGCGACAGCTGGTTTACATAATTATATTTATGTAAACCACTGCATATTTTTCGAATGCTTTGTTAATCGAGAACGAAAAGAACCGTCCCTAAAAAATTGTAATAAATTTTACCGGATAACAAATAATATCATCAAGGATTCTTACAGAAAGGATGATATTATGAAGGACTATAAAAGTGTGGAAGAGCAGCTGCGAAACTGGCAGCTACAGCAAAAGCAGGAAGGGCAGCAGGAACTAAGAAATAAGTACGAATACATGAATGAAAAATACCGGCAGATGAAGAATGATTACAGCAGCTTCAAAAATGTTAATCAAAATGACAATGATGATGCAGTATTCAATAAGAGCAGTAATTTAGCGGATAAAAACAGTTATATGCGGTATGAATTGAATAACACCTTCCAAGACAAGGATGATAAAAAAGATATTAAATAAGAAATAAAAAAGGCAAGAATTCAGTCATGAAGAATTTGCCTTTTTAATTTTAAAGTTTGTCTTGACAAGAGAAAAATAATATTGTATTATTAGTTTGTAATCATTACAAGGTAGAAATGATTATAAATGAGGTTGAGTATGAAAACATTGGAAGATTTATCAAATGAATTAAAAAGGAAGAATATACGCCTTACTCATCAGAGACTTAAGATATTGGAATACTTGTCGAACAGCAAGACTCATCCTACCGTTGAGGAAATTTACCATGCTCTGAAAAATGAAGTACCGTCCTTGTCCAAGACTACAATATATAATACTTTAAACTACTTATCAGAATTAAAGCTCATAAAAACATTGATAGTAGATGACAATGAAGCACGATTCGATGCTGTCACAGGCAGCCACGGCCACTTTAAGTGCGACGAGTGCGGTAAAATTTACGACTTTGATTTAAACACGGAGGCATTTGATACCGAATACCTGGATGATTTTAAAGTCAATGAAAAAATAGTTTATTTTAAGGGTATCTGTCCGGGATGCCTTTCAAAAATATAAATAAAATAAAAAACTGGAGGTATTATAATGGATAACAAAACACTGGAAAACTTAATGGCAGCATTTGCCGGAGAATCACAGGCTACAAGAAAATACGAAATATATGCCGCAGTGGCAGAAAAAGAAGGAAAGCTAAATGCTGCAAAGCTCTTCAGAGCTGCTTCCGATGCGGAAAAACTTCATGCTAAAAAGGAATTTGAAATAGCAGGCAAGATAGGCAAGACAGCCGACAACCTAGTAGATGCAAAAGCCGGTGAAACATATGAATATACCAGCATGTATCCTGAATTTATCAAGGTAGCAGAAGCTGAAGGCAATAAGGCAGCCGTTGGTGCATTCACCTTTGCCATGAAAGCAGAAGAAGTACATGCCAAATTATATGAGGAAGCCCTGAATAACCTGGATGAAAGCGAAGAAGTATTTTACTATCTGTGTCCTGTTTGCGGCAATATTGAAAAATCAGTACCCGAAAAATGTCCGATTTGCGGCGTTATGGGCTCAAAATTCATAAAATATTAAAATATTGTCATTAACCAAAATCCCCCTTTGAGGGGATTTTTTATATACAGTAAATGGTGTCTGGCACCATTTACTGTATTTCTATTTAGAAAATTTTCGAAATAGTTATTGACATTTTATATTCTATATAGTATATTCTATTTAGAAAGCATTCTAAATAGATTGGGGTGGTACTGTGGGTTTTGGTGAAACATTTAAGGCACTATCCGACCCGGTAAGAAGAAAAATACTGGTGATGCTAAAGGAAGGAAGGATGTCAGCCGGAGAGATTGCAGAACACTTTGACATGACTCCTGCTACAATTTCCTATCACCTTTCTCAGCTTAAAAAAGCAGGATTATTGTTTGAAACTAAGTATAAAAATTTTATATATTATGAAATCAACGTTTCGGTATTTGAAGAATTAATGTTGTGGTTTACACAATTTGGAGGTGTTAAGAATGAAAGTGAAAGTTGACAAACTTATGATAATCAGCACTCTTATATGCTTGCTCCCTTTAATACTATCCTTGGTTATGTATGATAAACTGCCTGACACAATGCCTATCCACTGGGACATCAATGGAAATCCGGACGGATACGGCTCAAAGGCTTTTGCTGCAATAGGGCTTCCCTTTATGATGGCCGGGCTGAACCTGGTTACCCATTTCGTATTGAACACTGACCCTAAGAAGGCATATCCTTCGGCTGTTTTGAAGCTTATCGGCAAGTTGACAATACCCATTTTGACTGTTATTTTAGTTCCCATAGCTATATTTGCCGGATTAGGCTACGACATACCCATAGAAAAAATTGTGCCTGCCTTTGTCGGTTTGTTGTTCATAGCAACAGGCAACTACCTTCCTAAGAGCAAACAAAATTATACGATTGGTATAAAGCTGCCCTGGACCTTGAACAATGAAATAAACTGGAACAAGACCCACCGTTTGGCAGGATATTTGTGGGTCATAGGCGGAATAGTGATGTTTGTGAACAGCTTTTTACAGCTATACTGGACAGCTGTATTTATAGTCCTAATGTGTGTAATGACTATCATACCGGCTATTTACTCATATAGCTTATACAAAAAAGGATTTTAAAGAAGTGGCTCAAGGGCCACTTCTTTATTTCATCTGGTACATTCCCTTTTTCTCCATATACTTGAATATAGCTTCTCCATGCTGCTGTTCTTCCTTTTGGATATGGTTGAGCAGGTTTCTTACCTGGGGGTCCCTGAATTCAAATATAGCCGTGTTATATGCACCGGATACATACTTTTCTGTCATAAGCATATCGATGCAAAGGTCCTTGTCTGTATTACCGGAGCCGGAAGACCCCCATTGGGACTGGAATGTTTGTTGTCCGCCGGATTTCATCTGCATCTGGCTGCCTGTCTGTTGGTTTCCTGATTGTTGACTTCCTGACTGTTGACTGCTTGATTGGCTCATGGATGGCATCTGCCCCTTTAACAGCTGGTCAAGAGAGTTGTAGTGCTCTTGTTCTTTTTGACCGTTTTGCTGAAATATGCTTTTCAGTTCCGGGTCTGATGCCATGTTGGCATAGCTTGAATACTTTTGGATACAAATTTTTTCATGGTTTTTTTGATCTTCTAAAAGATAAGTTTCTTTTGTGGTAAAATTCATATAAACACCTCCGTCTATATTATTTTCAAAACAATAAAATATA
>DCDC01000021.1 GCA_002316225.1 Firmicutes bacterium UBA1065
TTGAAAAGCAAATCAAGAAATTACCTGAATTCTTTCTTGTCCGGGAAACTTAATGAGCTCCTCGATGAAGACATTTTGGATGCCTGCATTAAAAAAACCGCCGAATACCTGAAAGTAAATTATTGTGAAAATGAAAGCACTATAAAAACCTATATAAGTGAAAAGTTAAGGGATTTTGAGCCGGACAAAAACCAATTAAAAAGCAAGGATTTAACCAACCTTGTTTACAAGGGTGCCTATGACAAATATAAAAGTGAAACTCTCAAGTTAAAGGATGTTGACTTATCCTCAGCCCTGGACAGGTTAAATTCAATAGACAATATCTCTGAAAACAGTTCGGAAACCATTCGTAAATACTGTATTAACAATGCAGATATAATTTTGAAGGGGTCTATCAAGGGGATTGTTTCAGATAACCTTAACAAGCTCACCGATGACGAGCTGGTTAACCTTGCCAATAATTACATAGGCAGGGAATTAAAGCCCATAATGTTTTTCGGCGGTGTTTTAGGGGTAATTGCAGGCCTGATCTTGGCTGCATTTCAAAATTCTCCCCTTAATCCTCCCGAGATTAATATTGCAAATATGGTTACCTATGCCTTTGTAGGTTTTATTACAAACGTAATAGCTATAAACATGATATTCAGGCCCTACAGGGAAATCAAAATTTTGTCCAAAATCCCATTTTTAAGGAATTTCTCCCTGGGTTACATTATTAAAAACCAGAAAAGTTTTGCAAAATCCACTGCCTATTATATCGATAGGAATTTGTTGAACAAAAAAAGCATTAATGACCTGTTTGAAAGCCATGAAGACAAGATAAGGGAAGGCTTCATAAAAAACATCACCGATGATGACTTTTCCACCCTTACCGGCTTGCTCATTAAAAACAGGGAGGGCATAGTAAGGGGAAGTTTTAGTTTTATGAAAGGGGTCATCCTGAAGAATATTAAGGTCTTGAGTGAAAGTTTATATGGAATGGTTTCAGGAACAAGGCTTTCATCTGTTCTTAGGGACAAAAGCATAAGTAAAATTAGCGATTTTACCGGCGAAAGCCTAAATGCCCCTAGTATAAGCAAAGGAATTCATTCTCTGGTAAGGTCTCAAAGAAAATTAAAGAGTTTTGTATCAACCGCCTATATAAATGGAATTTTAAAGAATAAAATCGAAAAATCCTATGACGGATTAATTGATTCCATTAAGCCTGACAAGATAAAAACCCAAATTACCAGGTACAATGACAAGTATAAAGAGAAAACAAACAAAAATATGGGAGAAGTGATTAATGAAAATGATTTGTCACTTTTATCCGATAAGATAAATGATGCCCTTTTCTCGGAAACCTTTAAAAACAAGGCGACTTTAGCGATCACGGGCATCTATAACAGGTTGTTTGACAGGGATAAGACCTTCGAAGAATTGTTTGACGGCAAAATAAAGGTATATGTTGACAATAAGCTGCCTCAAATCCTTAACCTTGTTTTACAAAAAATAAAGGACACCCTTTTAGAGAGCAAGACGGCTGTCTCCACATCCCTGCGGGCTGAATTCAAGGCCAATTTAGGCTTCATTGAAAGCGGCTTGTATGCCATGATGGACGGCGACAAGCTCATTGATGATTTGGTAAGTAAAGTAATGACAGAAAAGCTGCCTGTCTTCATGGATGTGAAAAGGAATGAAATCAATGAAATAGTGGCTGACTTTATCAACAAGAGCTTTTACAAGGCAAGGGTTGAAGTTTTATATACTGGTTTAAACAAGCTGCAAATAAAAGAAGTAGTTGAAAGGTACCTGGCAGCAAACAAGGAAAAGCTCAAAAACAGGGTAAACACTCTATTGTTAGAGTTTTACGATAAAACAAAAAACAAAAACTTAAATGTCATATTAGACTTGTTTAATCTGAAGGACCCGGAAGGCTTCATCAAGTCCTATGAAGCAGAAATAAATGCATTTTTCGGTACCTTGTATTACAATTTATCTTACAATAAAGACAAGACCATAGAAGATATTTCTTCCCTTTTAAGTTCTGTGACAGAAGAAATCTTGGATATGAAAGTCTCCGATGTATTTTGTGATATAACACCGGATGACATAAGCAGGATAGGAAAAAATATAAGCCATATACTTTGTAAAGATGACGGTATAAGGATGATCTTTGAATCCTTGCTAAAAGAATACCTTGAATACAATAAAAATATTAATTTGGGCTATTATGTTGACAAGGATGAATTCAGTAGTTCCGTTGAATTATTTATAGAAAGACTCCTCTCCAATGAAAAGATCGTAAAAGAACTAAAGCAAATTCTTTATAATATATTAGACCGGGCAGTAAATTGCAATTTTGATTTCATTGATTCAAAGACCAAGGAATATGCCCTGAACATATTTGTGGAAGCCAGCATTGAAGCACTTAAAAGAAACCTGGATGATATCCTTAAGACTGTGGAATTTGACAAGATTGCAGAGGAAGAAATCGAAATAATGGAACCTGAGAAGATCCACCGGATGTTTAATTCTTTTGCCGGAAAGTATTTCAGGACCCTCATGCTTTACGGAGTAGGAGGTTTCGTCTTCGGCATAAACATGTATGTGGGATTTACCCTGACTGGTTTGAAAATATTGTCTGAAATGTTTAAAAAGGATTCTTAACTCATACTCATAACAGCTATAAGGCCGCTCAAAAGCGGCCTTTAATTATGGGATCTTTCGCTTCGCTCAGGATGACAAGGAAGACAAAGAACCATCCTTAGAATTCCTGTCCGGAGGATTCGGAAGTTTGGGGTGTGGTTGGGGAGTTTCCAAGTATATTTGATTTATCAAACATGAGTTTGTTTATATTGTAAGCAACCAATAACTGGTACCTTCCGATTTCAGCCTGGGCCAAGCCTGCATTGGCCTCCAATACTTCAAGGTTGGTAGCCATTCCGTTGTCGTAGAGTAGCTGGTTTATCCTGGATGCCTCTTTTGCCAGTTCCAGGGTTTTTTCCATGTTGATGAGGGCCCTTTCGGCCTTTATCAAGTTCAAGTATGACTTTCTGACATCCAATTCAACATCCTTGTAAGCCTGGGGCACATTCAGCTCAGCATCCTTGAGTTTTTCCTTTGCTGCCTTGTACTGCCTTAAGTTTGGAGTATAGTAAGCAGTGTAGGCATGGGTTTCTATTTCCTGAAGCTTTAAGTTGTTTTGAGCTGCCAGTGTTTCAGGTCTTTCCGCCTTTGCCTTTTCTATGGCCTCAGTTAAATTGATTTCTTCCGTCGGCACATAAGCAAGGGTTTTATCAGTCAGTATAAGCTTAGTATCAAAAGGAAGCTGCAACTTGTTGAGTAAATCCAATTCTGCTATGTTGTAATCATCCACTGCCGAATC
>DCDC01000043.1 GCA_002316225.1 Firmicutes bacterium UBA1065
GCTTTTACCCTTATTTCAATTAAACTGACCAATATTGGATTAATAGAAAAATACTTAGACTATAATATCGTTAAAGAAATAATAAAGGATTTGGTGGCTGACCTTAAACATGGAAGGGGCAAAGAAGCAATTTATTCATCAGGCAATGATGAAATTATATTGATTTCAACCACAGACTGCTCATACATGGATAAAATCAATAAGGTAATATTGAAATATTCAAATCCGGTTAAAGTAAAAAAATATACCTTCAGGCTGTCCTTGAAAATAGGTATGTATGAGCATAGGGGCAGGTATGAAAGTCCCATAACAATTTTTAACAAGGCAAGGATTGCCTATGAACAAGGAGAGGTCAAAGAATCAGGCATCTATTATTATAGGGACGAATTAGAGGAACACATAAGGAAAACCCTTGAAATTACGGGGGCCCTCCTTGAAGCTTTAAAGAATAAGGAACTGTATCTGGTATACCAGCCTAAAATCAATATTAATGATAACACCATTGAAGGTGTTGAAATACTCCTGAGATGGGACAGGGGTGACAAGGAACCTGTAGGGCCCGAGCGTTTTATTAAAATAGCGGAGGAAATCGGATTTATTAAGGAGATAACAAAATTTGTAATAGAAAATGCGGTTAGTCAAATTACAGAATGGGAAAATAAGGGGATATTTGTTAATTATTCAATCAATATAACAGCAAAGGAATTACATGATAATGATTTTATGGGCTGGACAAAAAAATTCTTTGAAAATAACGATATAGACAGATCCAAGTTTGAGATAGAGATAACCGAAAGAGTTCTTGCCAAAGAAGGGAAGAAACTGATTGATACTCTTCAATGGTTGCGAAATTTGGGCTATAAGGTTTCCATAGATGATTTCGGGACAGGAGTTAATTCTCTTATGAGTTTGGTGGAATTTCCAATCGATATATTAAAAATAGACAAATATTTTATTGACCGCTTAGAACAATATAATATCAGAAGGTTGGTTAAAACAATTATTGAATATGCTCATAGGGTAAGATTAAAAGTGATTGCCGAAGGTGTTGAAAATGAAAAACAATTAAAAATCTTAAAGAAAATCAAGTGCGATATGGCACAGGGATACTTTTACAGCAAACCCCTGCTGCCAAACGATTTTGAGAAATACTACCATGATTTTTTAAGCTGCAAAATGAAGAATCTGTAGAAGGCTGATAGAATTAATTTACAACAAACTGCATTTAGCTATCATAGGTGCAGTTTTTTTGTTTTTATAAAAACCTTGAAGCTTTTTATTAATGATTGTCGAATCATAATAATTATCGTATAATACAGTTATTATAAAAAAATCAGGAAGTGTATTTTATGAATCATTTAGGAACAAAAACGTTAGAGACAGACAGGCTGATATTAAGAAAGTTTAAATTGTCGGATGCTGAAGAAATGTATAATAATTGGGCTAAGGATGATGATGTAACCAGATACATCACTTGGCCCACCCACAAGAACATTGAAGAAACCAGGAAGGTTGTAGCCGGATATGTAAATGATTCACAAAGAGACGACTATTATCACTGGTGCATAGTTTTAAAGGAAACAAATGAAGCAGTAGGAAGCATTGGAGCCTTTCGCCTCTTTGAAGATTTAAAGCTGTTTGAAATAGGATACTGCATAGGCAAAAGATTTTGGAACCGGGGAATAACTACCGAAGCAACAAAAGCCTTGATAAGATTTTTCTTTGAAGAGGTTGGGGTAAACAGGATTGAAGCCAGGCATGATACCAAGAACCCGGCATCCGGCCGGGTAATGGCAAAAGCCGGCATGAGATTTGAAGGCATATTGAGACAAGCTGGGAAAAACAACACGGGAATTGTCGATATGGCCGTCTATGCAATATTGAAAGAAGACTGGGACCAGGACAAGTGAAAGGAGAGTTAATTTATGTGGCAATGCCCTAAATGCGGACGCGAATTTAATAATGAGAAACAACGCCATTCTTGCGGGGAGAAACCTAAAACAATTGACGAATACATTTCAGTGCAAAGGGAGGAAGTTCAGCATATATTACATAAGATAAGAGACGTTATTCATGCTGCTATTCCCGAAGCAGAAGAAAGAATATCATGGAGTATGCCGACATTTTGGAAAAAGAAAAATATAATTCATTTTGCGGCATCCAAAAATCATGTTGGTTTATATCCCGGACCTGAAGCCATAGAACATTTTGCCGATCGTTTAAAGGAATACAAGTATAGTAAAGGAGCAATTCAGTTTCCCTACTCTAAGCCCATACCATACGAACTTATAGCAGAGATTGCTAAATGGTGCTATGAACCCAAAATTATCATTGAAAACACAGATTTTTCGGTCAAAATGCCCTCAAAGTGACAATTTTATCTATCCCTTGTAATCAGTCTAAGCATCTTTAATGATGCTTTTTTTATTATATTTTTAATATCACCCATAGGGTGATTGACAATAAATGGAAACAGTGTAATAATTATTAAACCAATTTATAAGGGGGAGAAAAATGAAAGAAGGTACGTGATTTTTTCACAGAAGCATTTCGCTGATAGTTTCGGCAGAAATTTTTTTATAAGCAGCATTTTATGAAGCCGAGGGAATGGCTTCCAAGTGCAAATACGGTTATAGTTTATTTTTTCCCATTTACGGATGAAATCAGAGAAAGCAACAGAAAGGTTATGAGCTGGCCTTCAAATGAATGGCTCCACGGACGCATTGACGGGCATGAATTTATGAGAGAATTCAGCTTATTCCTGAATTCCAGGCTGAATGATGAAGGCTATAAAAGCCTGGTGTCCGGATTAGATTCAAGGTTCAAGTCAACGGGTTTCACCAGCAATTGGTCGGAAAGGCATGCAGCATATATTTGCGGCCTTGGTACCTTTGGCTTATCAAAAGGAATAATTATGGAAAAAGGAACGGCCGGAAGATTTGGAAGCATAGTGACGGAACTCAGATTAAAACCTGATATAAAAAAATATAACAGTATATACGAATATTGCATAAATTGCGGTGTATGTGCAGAGAATTGCCCTGCAGAAGCAATATCCACAGAAAAAGGAAAAGACCATAAAAGGTGTTCAGACTTTTTGGATATTGTCAAGGAAAAGCATAAACCTTATTATGGTTGCGGCAAGTGCCAGGTAGGTGTCCCATGTGAAAACAGGAATCCAAAGGATTGATATTCTTATTTATTGACACGTTTTGTAAATTGGATATAATATAAGTCATAATATCACAAAAACAATGAGGCAGTGCTAAATTGTAAAGATTTACAATTTTGCTATTGCAATAGGTTTTTTGTTTTGATATAATCGTATGAAAAGTTAATACGATACCGTGAACGGAAGTAGTAAGCCGTAAACAATCAAAGAGAGCCGTCGGTTGGTGTGAGACGGTATTGCCAGGGCTGAACTCGTCCGGGAGTATTTGAAGCGAAATAAAGTAGTTTCAAACGGTGATACCGTTATAGAATTGAGTGAGGCTTAGGCCTAATTTGGGTGGTACCGCGGAATCTTCGTCCCAATCGGGAGGAAGATTTT
>DCDC01000150.1 GCA_002316225.1 Firmicutes bacterium UBA1065
AATTTTTCTGCAGTAGCCTTTTCTTTTTCGGTAATATCCTCACCATAAAAATATACACTCAATTCGAAATGATTATCGTATCTTTTTCTATGGTGCAATTCGTTATTCCTTATTTCAAAATAGGGATGTACATAAGAAATACTCCTGTCCATTACATTTTTAATAAAAGGACTATATCCGCCATAAAAACACTTGCTGATAATAATAACTTCATCGCATTTTGAAATATATTCGCCCATATTACTGAACTCATCATCAATAACACATCGGCCTGGTGTCTTTATCCAACAACCGAAGCACCCTATACAAGTATGAATTGTACCCTTATCACAAATGACCTTTACATTTACTTCATTGCCTACCAGTTCTCTTGAATCTTCCTCGCATAAATCATGAATTAATAATTTCACCACTCCACCCCATTCTTCTCTTTATTTCATAATGCACCATTTTCTTATTAAACTGTTGAAATCCTAAATATATCGCCTTGCTTTATTCATTGCCTTATCAGTGGTCTGATTTTAGCCCTGCTCCGCACATGGGGATTAAGCTGTCGGATGTTTTCCCGTACAGTTCACAATATTTCAGATATGCTGCATATGTGGCTGCTGTTGTGTGCTCACAGTAGATGCCTTTTGCAGCAAGGGCTTGCCTTGTTTCCAGTATCCTGTTTTCGGGAGCCGTGATAACTTTAATATTGTATTTATAAATGTATTCTAAGATTTCTTCTCCCCTCATGGGCACTCCAATGGCAATTCCTTCTGCCATTGTAGGTTTTGGAGTCACCTTGGCCGGATACCTGCTCTTATTTTCAACCGCCTGTGCAAAGGGGTCGCAGTATTCGCTTTGAACAGCTATGACATTGGGCATTCTATTGATTATGCCGCTGTCAAGGAATTCCTCCAAAGCCTTTATAACACCGATAAAGAGAGTCCCGTTTCCCAATGGAACAAAAATATTTTCCGGAATCCTTCCATGCTGCTCATATACTTCATAGATATATGTCTTGGTCCCTTCATAGAAAAAGGGATTATAAACATGGTTTGCATAATACTTCCCTTCATCATCAACTTTTTTCCTGCATACATCGGCACAATGGTCCCTGCCTCCGGGTACAACATTTACCTTCGCACCATGTGATTTAATCATGTCTATTTTCTTGGGGGTTGTTCCTTCAGGAATAAATATTTCGCATTCAATGCCGGCCTTGCCGCAGTAGGCAGCCACGCTATTTCCGGCATTACCGCTGCTGTCCTGTACGACCGAATCCACCCCGATGGCCTTGCAATGAGCAATCAATACCGCTGCCCCCCTGTCCTTAAAAGACAGGGTAGGCATGAAGTAATCCATTTTCAAAAGCACATCTTCATCGAACTGAATTACAGGTGTCAGTCCTTCACCTAAGCTTATATCTCGCCAAAACTCCCCCTCAAGGGGCATGAAGGCGCGATACCTGAATATATTCCAGGTACTCTTATCCACTAAGGACAAATCAAACTTTGGAGCTTTGAAATCCAGTTTCCAAAGGCCTCCGCAGTCACATTTTGCCTTCCTTGTTGAAACATCTATTTTTGTATTGCATTTAGAACAAATATAATTCATATTGAACCCCCCTCCACATTGGGTAAAAAATGACTGTTCCAGCGCTACAAATTGTATTGCTCAAAATTTCAAGTAATGTGTGAATATTTTATGAAAAAAGCATATTTTTTGAGCGATTTTGCTCAAAATTTCAAGTTTTTTGTGAAAAACTGAAATATTTATATATGTAAAACACACATTAATTGAAATTTTGAACATTGTCCACATGGGACAGTTTCATATGGACAATTTATGACAGTATTCTCCTTCCATGTATCATTTTTCTATTTTCTTTCTACTGCAACAACTGCTTCAATTTCAACCAATTGGTTTTCATAACCCAGAACAGTAACACCCATTAATGTACTAGGTACATTATGTTCACCGAACTCACCGCTTATAACACTCCACACATCCACTAAATCTTCTCTATTTTGAGATGCTACTAAAATCCTTGTGTATGCAACATCTTCCAGTGAAGCACCGCATTCCTTCAATACTTTTTTTAAGTTTTCAAGGCATAATTTTGTTTGACCCGTATAATCATTTATCAAATCTACTTCTCCGTCTTTATTAATCGGGCAAGCACCTGCCAAAAACAATATATCCCATCCCTCAGGCACCTTGCTTGCATACGAATAATCTACTTTTGCTAGTTCTTCTGATTTTATTAAAGTAATTTTTTTAGACATATATAAACTCTTCCTTTCGTTGGTGCGTGACACCGCCTTGTAAAATTAATTATTCGTAAAGTAATTTATCAATATTTCTTTTATGTAGTTATATCTTCTTCCATAGGAATTTTCTATGAGGATTCATATTACATCCTCTTTAGACAAAGGCTTTAATTTATATTAGCACATCAGGGTAAAAAAGGCAATTGCCCAAAAAATCAACTAATAGCGCCGAATTGCTTTAATTCAAACCTTTTGACTGTCATATATGTGAAATAGATTGATAAAAAATAGTTCACAGTTAATATAATGTGATATAATAAACAAGACATCTAATAATATTTATAATTATAATTACTTGGAGGTTATGATGATAATTACTACTACACCTTCAATCGAAGGTAAAAAAATTGTGGACTATAAGGGAGTTGTTTTTGGAGAAGTTATTTCCGGTGTTGACTTTATAAAGGATTTCGCAGCAGGTTTAACAAATTTCTTTGGTGGCAGATCAGGCTCTTATGAAGGTGAGCTAATTGAGGCAAGGCAAAATGCACTCCGTGAAATGGAAATGAGAGCAAAAAACATGGGAGCAAATGCGGTTGTAGGTGTTGACATTGACTATGAAGTATTAGGTTCAGCAAACAATATGCTCATGGTAACAGCTTCAGGAACAGCAGTAGTCGTTGAGTAATATATTTTAATCATAAAAAAGCCAGAGCATATTGAACTCTGGCTTATAAATATGATGAACTTGATATTGTTCATTACAATTTAGTTTTATGGATATTGATCACATATTTTTATAGACTCGTTACAATGCATATTAGTTATTTTCTAAAATATACTTAACTGCATTTTGACCTGCTAATCTTCCGGATGTAAATGCCCAGCCTAATGCAACTCCCCCGTATTGAGCATAAGCATCTCTATTGGAGTATAAAACACCTGAACTATCATTACCAGCTGCATATACACCGTTCATCACGCTTATACCATCTTCTTTAAGAACATTCAAATTCGTATCTACATCTAATCCACCACATGTAGCATAGGCTACAGAACATGCATTAATTGCATAATATGGTCCCTTTTCCCCTAAGGATATAAGATTTTTAGCAGGTTTCCCAAAATCTTCATCAACACCGGTCTCGCAAAATCTATTGTATTTTTCAACTTCTGAAACCAAATTTTGAGCAGGCACACCAATTTTTTCTGCTAATTCTTCCAGTGTATCAGCTTTATAAACATAACCTTTTTCTATAGCTTTATCTAAAACCTCATATATTTCAGGAATAGGTATCCCTTTAGGATAACCCCCTTGGCCATATACTCGAGTAGAACTCATGTATGTACCTTTTTCTCCGGCAAATCCGTTTTTAGCTAAATCTGCAATATTATCCTCCCCATATATTGTAAACCAATCAGGACCGCTTTTCCAAAATTCAAAGATTCCTGCTTCATTGTAACATCTTTTTCCCTCACGTCCTACTTGCATAGCGGAACTGTTTAATCCCAAAATCATAGGTACATCGTTTAAAGACCATGTATTTTGCTTTCCTGTACGTTCATCGACACCATCTCTATAATGAACAGGATATTCTCTCAAAAATTGTGTTGTAGTTTTAAAGTGAATTATTGGAACCATATCTATATTATAAGTTCCTGCACCATTATCAATTGCAGATTGTATCATGTCACCTGTATTTTGTGACATACCCCATATCTTCCATGGTGCTTTTAACGGGTAATGCTCGTTGCTTAAATATTTTTCCTCCATTTCGGGATTTCCTGCAAAGCCACCAGTTGCTAATATTACGGCTTTAGCATAAATAATATACTCTGTCCCATCATATCCGGATGCCTTTACTCCAACGACCTTATCTGCCGTGTCATCATAAATCAATTCATATGCGTTAGTTTCAAGCATATATTTGCCGCCCATTTCAGTAAAATCCTTAACAATATTGTCAAAGTAGCTGCCTACAGCTTCAGATCTGAAAGGAATATCTTCCTTTCCATAGTCCCTGCCTTCCTCTCTATTTGAATGATAAACATATTGATATTTTACCCTCCATGTATTTTCACCAAATCCGGGCAGCGGGTTATTTAGCAGGAATCCATGGTCAAAATAAAGCCAATCAATAGTTTTTCCGGATTCTTCCAAAAATAGTCTAACCAAATCTTCTTTAGCGTCACCTTTAGCAAAGTTATTTATCCAATCATCATAAAGGCTTTCTACTTCTGTATAGTCCTCTCCATTGTTAAATGCTTCTTTATATCTGGGTGCATTTATACCAAATGGCTCTCCGCAATTTGCTGCAGTCCCTCCATATTTACCGGCTTTATCTATTGCAAGCACACTAACAGGGACACCCGCAGCCTTTTGAGCTTCTGCTGCGCTTGTTGCAGCCGCACATCCGGCTCCACCCATACCAACAACTAAAACATCAACATTTATGGTTTCTGTAGTATCAGTTTTCTTAGCAGTAGTTTTATAGAAGTTCTTAATTGCCGATTCATCTGTTCCAGCTGCTAACATAGCTTTTTTCAGTGCATCTTCTGTTGCTGCTTTTATACCATTGCTTGAACCTGTAGCACCGGTAATACCATCAACGCTTATCGATTGATGTTCAATGATACGAGGAATCAATTTATCCTCTGCCGCCTTCAAAATTAACGGTTCCTCTCTATTAATATCCTTATCAATTACTTCGATTTTTAGTAATTCTTTATCGCTAACAGTAACATTAACACGAATTGGTTCAATCCAATCAAATCCCCAACCTTCCCCTGTATATGTTCCTGGTTTCATTACAACACTTGGAATATCACTTAAAACCCCAGCCTGTATCAGTGTGTCTTCAACTGCTAACCCTTATGTGTGGCAGTATAAGTAGTTTCTTGTTTTGTTGCTGGTTCTTCTTGTACTGTTGCAGGTTCTTCTTTTGGAGAACATGCCAGCAATCCAAGTACCATAATGAATACTAATAAAGATGAAATTAACCTTTTGAAATGTACTTTCATTCCTCCACCATCCTTTTTAAAATAATAAATATTTATTGTCTAAGTGTCATAACCGGCTACATGAAACAGCGCAATCGTTTGCCCTTGCATTATATTTCGCCTTATTTCATAGTTTAGGACAACATTGCCTATTAACATTATATATAAATTAATCTTATATAGTATTGAATACTTTTCCCTAATAATCGACAAAAAAAGACATTTCATTTAAAAGATCCTGACACTATCTTGTGCCAGGCACCTTGCTCGGCTATATCTATTATTTTTTTACTTACCTGCCGTTAAGTTTTCCTTTCTTTTTATAACTTCCTATAATTGCCGTTATGGTACTTACGGTTACACCTATTATCAGGGAATCAATTCTTAAATTCAAAAAGTTCTCACTGATTAAAAAGGCTCCAAACCCTGTTACACTTGACATGATGGCATAATTACCGGTGATTTTCCCTTTAAAAAACAAGGCAAAAACCATGGGAACCAGGAGCACCGCTGCCCTTAAGCCCATTGACATGAAGCCCCATTTTAAAACTGCCGACTTTAAATTTCCAAGGGTAAATAAGGCAGATACAATTAAGGAGATAAGTATTACAATTCTTGTAACCAAGAGCTCTTTTTTACTGTCTGCATTTTTATTTATATACTTTTTATATATATCCTTTGTAATAATTGTTCCAAAACCTAAAGCCATGCCGGCACCGGTGCCTACCAAGGCTATAAATAAGGTTGCTAAAATACCTCCCCCGATTAGGGGCGGCATATTATTGATGATAAAAAGAGGAAAGGCCTGTCCCGAATCAATCATCGGATAATTCAACTTCATATAATATCCTATCAAAATACCGCCTATGCCAATAGGAGGTATCAGGGCTGAGCTTATGAGGGCGCCCTTTATGGATACGCTGTCGCTTTTACCCGATAATACAGCCTGGACATAGGTTTGAGTAGATAAAACCCCAAAAACGACAGATAAAAATGCTCCCCCGTCTATTCCTATTCCTCTTGAAAACAAATTGAAATACTGATTATGAGGGAGTGTATTATATATATCAGAAATCCCGCCCGATAGTTTTAATGCTAATACAGCCCCTGATATAACCGAAATATATATTAGTATAAGTTTTATAACTCCCAAGACTCCGGTACTTATTACTCCGCCGAATATTACATATGAGGCCATTAAAATGACGCTGATGATTGCACTGGCTTCAGGTCCTAAACCAAACATGGATGACAAGAGTGCATTAGCTGCCAAAATTTGTGCAACAATATTAAGCATAATTCCCAAGGACGCCAGTACCGATGTAATTATACCTGATTTTTGGCCATATTCTTCGCTTATTATCTGTTGAATCGTGTTGCATTTGTTTTTTCTTAAAGGTTTTGTAAATATTATACCTAAAACCAGGCACCCCACACCTGCTCCAAGGGTAAACCACCATGCAGACAAGCCGTTGGTAAAAGCAAGCTGGGCAGTTCCTATGGTAGAGGAGCCTCCAACCAAGGTGCCTATTATTGTACCTGAAACCAATGCAGCACCTGCATTATAGCCCCCGGTGGAAAAATCCTTCGCATCCTTTACCTTCCTGCCCGTATAAATTCCAGTAAATATAATTAATGATAGGGTTATAATACTACCTATAATATGAAATGATGAAACCTGTCCCATTTATTAGCTCCAATATAGTTTTTATTCAGGTTAATGACAAATCTCTTATGTAATCCTGAGCATAAACCAATGACCCCATGGGATCCTTCGGGCTAAAGCCCTCAGGATGACATAAGAGTGAATTATGCCGCAACTTTAATTGCGGCATATTATACTATACGGGAATTTCTATGTCAAGAAGCGGGGGATATTGCTGGCAGCCAAATACATCTCCTTCTCCCGGGCTTCCGCTTGGCTGAAGTCTTTTTATAGTAAATTTTATTGCAAATCCGGGATCAAATTCTACAAAGTCTGTAATCCTGTCAATATCAATATTATAAAGCTCAGCTATAAACTTTTTGTTAAGTATCTTGCTGTTTTTTACTAATTCATAGTTTTCTTTGTCTCTGAAAATTATATCAAATGTTATCCTATCGGTTCCAGCATTTTTGCTTCTTATTGTTTTTGCTAAATCTACCAATTTTATCGTCTTCATTGCGCCACCTACTCCCCTATTTCTATAAGCTTAACATCAAATAATTCTAAAGGATCATCCACTTCAACCGTGTGATTTAGTGACCACCTGTATGCAGGTGTAGCCCGTAAAACTTCATCGACTATGAAGGCAGCTGTACCGGCTGTACCTTTTACTTCAGGTAACCTTGCATAGAATAATTGCCTTAAACCTGTCATGGTTACTTCTTCTGCAACTTCCTTTTCCGGTGCAATTCCTTGAACTACAATACAAAGCTCGTGAGATTTAATCTCTTTAACAGGCTCCAGATCACCCATTACACCATTTTTGCCATATATCCTGTAATGCAGTTCATAGCCTTTATCACCAAACTTCTCTTTTACCTGGTCCCTGGCCAATTCTATAACCTTATCGATATTTTTGATTGTATACGGGTCCCTGATGCCGGCTATTCCTATGTACATTTCTCCTATTTTTGTTGATCCTTCTAATTTAACCTTGATTTTGCCTTCAATAGGAATATATTTTGGATTAGTGATTCTTGTGGTTTTTTCATCAAACTGCTCATATACGCATTCTGACATATCCAGCATACCACCGGCAAAATATTCATAATATGGATTTGATCTTTCATACATGGCATGGCCGGCGACGGAAGCTACAGTGCATCTTTGCCACGGAGCCATTGCTGTAACTTTTACATCATCTTTTGTTATCGTACCTATAATGCTTTCTTTCGCCCCATAGGGTTCTGCGCAAAATGAAGCACATTCCAATACTTTTCCTGCGTAATATGAAACATTTTCCGGGAATCCTTCATATATGGCAGGTGCGGCAAAAATCGCAATGTCCGAAGACCTCCCGCCTATTATTACGTCAGCACCCATTTCCAATGCCTTAATGTAAGGGTGTACCCCGGCAACAGCCACTATTCGTTGAGTGCTATCTAATTCCTCAAGAGTCAGATTCGTTCTTGAATCTAAGCCTTCAATTATACTGCCGCTTTCCATCTTTTTTCTAAGATATTCTTTATCAACTTCCGAATAGAAATAAGCCAATTTAAATTTTGGTAAATTATGTTCTTTTGCTAAATCTTTTATAATCTGAACATACATGTCAACTCTGCTGTTAGTCCCGGTATCTCCTGCCGACCCTATAATCATAGGAACATTTTGTTCTCTTGATGCTAACAGCATTAGTTCCAGGTCATGTTTTTGCCAAACATATAAACTTACGCTTTTGTCTTCTCCAAGAGGTCCCGGTCCTATATCATCACTACCGGAATCACTGCAATAGTAATCCGGCTTTGTTTTTGCACCTATCCAAAAACTTTCTTCTTTTGTTGGGGAAAAACCTAAGTGCCCATTAGGACAAAGTATCCTAAGCTCTTTTTTATTCATTTAATGCCTCCAATATTGTAATATTAATTCTACAATATATTTAGCAATAAACGTGCCAAAGAATAACATTGCCTATAATGTGCAGTTTTCAGTCTATGCTTGTAAATAGTGTAAATATTTTTGACAGTTATAATTTAATCGCAAGTTTTAATTGTAATATTCTTTAACTGTCCAGATTATAGTCTTTTAACTTATTGTACAGGGTCTGGCGCTTTATACCCAATACATCTGCGGTCTTGGTTTTATTGCCGTCGTATCTTTTCAAAGTGTTTTCTATAATCATTTTTTCATATTCAGCCAAGGTCTTTTCTCTCTTTACATTATTCTCGTCTGCTTGTTCTAATCCTGTTAGCTCCTTGGGAAGATAGTCTTTATGCAATATTTCATCATCATTAGCTACTAAAACCGCACGTTCTATTACGTTCCTTAATTCCCGCACATTTCCCTTCCATTCATAGTCCATTAAATAATTCATTGCTTCAACATCAAAATATTTAATATTTTTGTTATATTCCTTTGAAAATTCATTTAAAAAAGTTTCAGCCAAAACAGGAATGTCATCTCTTCTGTCTCTCAAAGGAGGAATGTATAAGTTAACGACATTTAATCTATAATATAAATCCTCTCTGAAATTTCCTTTTTCAACTTCTTCGCTCAGATTTTTATTGGTTGCGGCTATTATTCTGACATCCACATTTATTTTTCTTTCCGAACCTATTCTGTATATTTGCTTTTCTTGCAATACTCTTAAAAATTTAACCTGGGCATGTAAGGGAAGTTCTCCGATTTCATCCAGAAATATGGTACCTTTATCAGCCAGTTCAAACTTGCCCTTATTTGTATGATCGGCCCCGGTAAAAGAACCTTTTTCATGTCCAAACAGTTCCGACTCGATCAAATTTTCCGGTATTGCCCCACAGTCAATTTCAATGAAGCTGTTGTTGGCCCTGTTGCTTTTCTTGTGAATGTAATTAGCTATAACGTCTTTCCCGACACCGCTTTCCCCGGTTAACAATATATTAGCTTTGCTGTTTGCCACCCTGTTAACCATATCAATAATTTTTTGCATGGCCTCGCTTTTGGCAATTACTCCGTCATAATTGTACTTCCCTTCAACCCTTCTTCTCAGGCTTCGGTTTTCTTCTTTTAGTTTTCTTAATTTTACTGCCTTTTCTATTGTAAATATTAGTTCATCTGTTGAAAAGGACTTTTCCACATAATCAAATGCCCCCATTTTCACTACCTTAACGGCTGCTTTTATATCCGCATATGCAGATATAAAAATTGTTTCAATTGAAGGGTCAATTTCCAATGCCTTTTGCATTAACTCTATTCCATCCATACCGGGCATGCGAAGATCGGTAACCATAATATCAATAATATTGTTTTTTATAATATGAATTGCTTCAAACCCGTCCTTAGCGGTAAAAACATTGTAGTTTAAATTATTTAAAATAATTTTTAAAGTTTCTCTTATGGATTCTTCATCATCAACAATTAAAATATTAATATTCATACCTGCGTTCCCCCTCCAGTGGAATGGTTAAAGTAATCTTTGTCCCTTTTTCAACACTGCTTTCAACGTCAATATGGCCTCCTGAACTCTTAACAATATTAAATGCCACATATAAACCCATACCGGTACCCTGTTCTTTTGTAGAATAAAACGGATCAAATATTTGATGAAGATCTTTTTTGGGAATCCCTTTACCAGTATCTTCAATAGTAATTATTGCATTTTCAGTATTTTGGGTACCGCTAATGGCAATAAGTCTTTGGTTGGATTTTTCATTCAAATTTATTGCATCAATTGAATTTAATATAAAATTTATAAGAACTTGTTTTAAATTATCCTTATAAAAGGGCAGAATAATATCGTCATGAGTTAAGCTAACCCTTGTTTTAATATCACTTTTCCTTAGGGTGTAATTCAGCAATATTAAAACTTCATCTACAACTTCCTTTAAATTGCAATAGCCTATTGATGAAAAGCTGTTTTTCCCCATATTAACAAAGCCTTCCAACACCCTGTTCAGTCTCTCGCTCTCTTCATTTATTATTTTTAATAAACTTTTCATTTCATCATTTTCATCCCTGTCGGCATATTTACTGAGCAGGTATTCGCTTGCATTCCTTATCGGAAGAAGAGGGTTCCTGATTTCATGGACTAAACCAGCTGTAAGCCTGCCTAATGCTTCGAGCTTGTCCGACATTGCTATACGGCTTTGAAGGTTTTCAATTTCAGTATTGTCTCTAAAAATACATATGCAGCTTTTTATATTTCCTTCTTCATCATTCATCAGGGAAGTACTGAGCCGTACCCTGATTACTTTTTCATCTTTCCTGATCATGATTCCCGGCTCTTCAAAATAAATTTTTCCTTCATTAAAACTCTTATATAAAAATTTTTCCTCATTATCCAAAATCAAATGTTCTTCTAGAAGGTTACTGCCGACTATTTCTTCAAATTTAAAGCCGGTAATGCTTTCTGCGGATTTATTCAACTTGATAATATTGCAGTTTTTATCAACAACTATAATACCGCTGTTTACATTATCAAGTATCTTATTTGAAAATCTTTGGGTTTCGGTAATATTATTATTTAATTCCAGTAAGACTGCTGCCTGTGATGCAATAATATTAATCATTTGTACATCATAATCATCATATTGTTCCGGTTGTGAATTTGAAATACTTAAAATACCTATTGCTTTGTCACCGACAACCAAGGGTACCGCCAAAAAGGAACGAATAAGAGGGTCTTCGTCACAATATTGCCTTACCTGGATTTCTTTATTTACCAATACATCATTAATAAGAATCGGGGTCTTATTCTTGGCAACCAAGCCGACTGCCCCCTCGCCTACCTTAAAAGGCATTCTTTTTTTTAGTTTTTCAGTATCAGAGCCAAGACAGGAAACAATTTCCAAGATATTGTCCTTTTCATTTATTTTATAAATAACTGCCATGTTAAAGTTAATGAAACTTTTTATAAATCCAAATATTATTTCTGCCGTAGTTTGAAAATTAGTTGACTTGCTTATCTTATTAATTGTATCGGACAAAAGGTTCAAATGCATACTTCTGTTATTTTTTTTCATTGAGTCACCCCCTTTTAATATATAGTAACATATTGATCAATTTTTCTCAAATAAAATAAACCCTATCACATTATACTTTTGTGATAGGGTTTCATATTAAGTTTAAAACGGGCCGTAATTAATCATTTGGGCTATTGCAACTAATACAGCTCCTGCCACGCTCAGTATAATATTTAACTTCAAAACATGCTTGAACCAAATGTTATATGGGATATCTGCAAATACTAAATAATAAATCATTGCCGGCCACAACATGTTGGTGATACCATCGCCAAACTGGAAAGCCAGAACGGCTGTCTGCCTTGTAATGTTCAAAACATCTGCTAAAGGAATCATGATAGGCATAGTTGCCGCTGCCAGACCGCTGCTTGACCCAATAAAGAAGTTCAAGAATGATTGTACTATAAACATTCCTATGGCTGCTATAGAAGAACCCAATCCCAGCAAAGGTTGTGAGAAGCTGTAAACTATGGTATCAAGTATCATTCCTTCTTCAAGAATAATTACTATTGCTCGTGCAAAACCTACTATCAGAGCTCCATAGGTAACACTTTTCATTCCCTTTGTAAATTCTCTGGCAATTTGGTTCGGATTATACCCGGCTATGAAACCGGCTAAAATTCCAAAACCTAAGAATAAAGCTGATAATTCTGTTGTGTACCAGCCATACTTTATTGCACCAAATACCAAGAATCCTAAGCATACCAGGAAAGTTAGCAGGACTAATTTATGTCTTGCTGTAAATTCTTTAACGTCCATGAGTTGGAAATCGCTTTCGTCTCTTTGGCCCTGATATCCATATAATACACTTTGAGTAGGATCATTTTTAACTTTCTTTGCATAACCCAAAATAAACCAAAGACCTATCAGGAAAAATACTATGTAACAAACAATACGATATCCCAACCCGGAAAACAGTTGGAGTTCGGCAATACTTTGGGCAACTCCTATTGAAAACGGATTTAAAAATGCCCCTGCAAACCCAATCCAGGCAGCAGTTCTCACAACATGAAATCCAACCATTCTGTCATAACCTAAAGCCAAACACATGGATATCCCTAAAGGAATAAATGGTATGGTTTCTTCCGCAAAACCGAAAACAGCTCCCAGCATTGTAAACAGGAAAGTCACAAATATCAATAAGGGCGTATCCTTGCCTTTCATCTTTTGAACCAGGTAAATAATAGCTGCATCCATTGCACCTGTGCTTCTGATAAGCTCAACCGTTCCTGAAATAATGAAAATAAAGGCAATAATACCGCCGGAAGCAGAAATGCCTTTTGGTATCGCTTTAAGCATACCAAATATATTTACTGACTTATCTTCTACATAATGAAACGATTGCGGATCAATAACAGTTCTGCCTGAAGCCGGATCCTGTACCCTCTCATAGCTGCCTGAAGGCACTATCCAGGTTAAAATCATGCATACAAGTATTAAGGACAAAATAATTACGTAAGAATTAGGATTCTTCAATCCCTCAATAAAACTGTTTTTCTTAGTTTTTTCAGTCATGGCAACCTCCTTTTTTACATTTTTCAATAAACTTTTCAAAAACCAGTTCAGCCCTTTTATCCCCCCATAATAATTCCTCCGGGTGGAATTGAGTGCCAACTATAAATGCATCAATGCTTTCGACAGCTTCTATAACCCCATCATTTGCTACGGCAGTTGCTATAAAATTGTCAGGTACCTTTTCAACCTTCTGGATATGAAAACTGTTCACATCCCATTTTTTGTCATTTACTATACTATACAGAAAACTGCCTTCCTTAATCGAAACCTCGTGCCAGGGTTTACCGCCGTAAATATTCTGCTTATGTCCGTCAACTACACTTGCTGACAGTGAACCGCCAAAAACTTCAATGATCATTTGAAAGCCCCTGCAAATTCCTAAAATGGGCTTATTAGCTTCTTTTGCTGACTTAAGCAGTTTGGCTTCAAAATCATACCTGGTTGGTTGTTGTTCCTTTAGGCCCGGCAGATCATCTTTTGAAAACTTTTTAGCATCTCCTCCGCCGGTAAATAAGATTCCGTCAACACTGGCAAGGATTTCATCAATATCGTCATGATCTACCTGTGGGATTAATATGGGGATACCGCCCGCGGAAATTATAGCTTCAATGTAGGTTCTGCCTACATAATTATAACCACGACTTTCTATTGAATCGCCCCATGTCTCAACACTCCATGCTGTTGTAACACCTATTTTAGGTTTATCCATCTATTTCCTCCTTTTGCTTTATTTAATTATGTATTTTGCAAATTTAATGCCAATTTATCTATATAATTATTCGTAGTCATAAATTAAGAATTTTTGATAACCTTTTCCACAATAAAATACCAAATGCTTATATAGCAGTCAATTTTTTTGACATTTAAATATACTTACATATTTTTATATGTAAAAATTATAGATATTAAAAAAGAAACCGCAAGGTTTCTTGTTAATGACAAACCCTCTTGTCATCCTGAGCGAAGTGAAGGATCTCATGAGATTCTTCGGGCTAAAGCCCTCAGGATGACACTATATGGGGTATTCATGTCTTTAATTAACCCCCTGCCAGGAGATGTATTATTTGAACATTATCGCCGTCATTAATTATAGTTGTTGCATAATCTTCCTTTTCGATGTGTTTACCGTTTACTTTAACTATTATTTTAGGGAAGGTGAAACTTTTTTTCTCTATAATTTTTTCTACTGTCAGCCCTTCTTCCCAGGGAAAATCCCTGTTGTTTAGTTTGATAATATATACCACCTCCGCATGATCATGGGGACGGGGTTTTGCACCCTGTCCCTTGTCTTATATATTATTGCAGGTCTTTGATTACTTCTATCAATTCAGGAAGTTCCATATCCAGGTATTTTAGGTGTTCCAATGTGGGGACCCCGTTTGAATTCCAGCCCCTTCTTTTATAGAC
>DCDC01000144.1 GCA_002316225.1 Firmicutes bacterium UBA1065
CGCTTCGCTCAGGATGACATAAGAAAGTTAGATATGCTTCAGGCAGATTAGTCATTAAAGTTTAGCTTGGATTTGGCCTCATTGGAATAATTACATTAATATCAATGGTCTTGTTTGTCTTGTCCCATTTAGCGCTCCAAAGGTTCCCTAAATAGTAGGCATCATAGTCACTTAAATAAGTTCCTAGAGGGAACATCAATTCTCCGTTTAACATCTTGGATTTTGCAGGAAAGTCCATTCCGTACAAACCATTCATTTCATAGTTTAATTTATTGGGCTTGAGGATATGGACCATCTCCCAATCATAATACAAATACTGCTTTATAGGTTCCCATTTAATATCCAAATCCGGATTAGCAGCTTGAATGATTTCTCTTACAGGAACATAGGCAATGTCATTTATTACCTGAACCGGAGTATTTAAAGAAAGCTCTTTTCCTTGCACCAATACCTTATAGCTTGTATCAATTCCTTCATTCATAGTTGATAAAGCATTAGATATCATGGTAACGGCTTCTGCCCGGGTAGCCAAATTATCATGGCGGAATGTGCCGTCAGTATAACCCTTAATGAGATTAGCTTCCGCTGCATGATAAATATAACCTTTTACCCAGTCAGGGATGTCCATATTGTCTTTAAAGGATAACTGGATACCCTTGTCCTTTTCGGATGCCTCAACCAATCCCATGATTCTGTTGATAATAACTGCCATTTCTCTTCGGGTTATTGTCTTATCCGGTTCAAAATTATTTGAAAAATAATCTGTTGGAACCACAAGGCCGAAAGCCAGTGCGGAGTCAATCCATCCGCCTTTATTAATCCAATGACCTTCCACACCATTTAACTTGCTGTTATTTCTATACTCTTTGGTTGAGTCAAGTAAAAATTTGGTGGTTGCAGAATCATCGGTTAATTTCACGGCTTCAATTATCAGCTTGACATATTCAGCCCTGCTGATGGATTTATCCGGTTGGAAAGTTTTATCTTCATATCCGTCCACCCAACCCTGGGACTTTGCATTTAAAATAATATCTTTTGCCCAGTGATTTTCAATATCTGAAAACTCCTCAACGGAAGTTTCTCCATATACAAGAGTTGCAGATGAAGTTATAATCATCATTACAACCATAAAAAATAATAGGACTTTTTTCATTTGCTTCTCCTTTTTAGTTAAAATTGTAACATCCTATTATATAAAATCTATATTGGAATAGTAAGGTTTAATATTTACCATAATTTGAAGATAGCAACATATTTAACAGAAAAGTTTTTAATCTTTTTTCATGACACTGACAAACCCTCTTATGTCATCCTGAGCGTAAGCGGAGGATCTCATCATTGTTAAAACATGAGATTCTTCAGGCTTCACCTTCATAATGACAAAATTTTATATTACTTTATCAACAACTGAGAAAAGGTTAAGTCTTTTCTTTCATAAGCAAGGCAGCAATCAAAACTGTCTATTCAAAATAACTGGGGTTTTTTCCGTCATAAACAATTTTCCTGTATTGTTCAGGGTCTGTATCTCCTTCTGTGCTGAAACATAATATAACTGAGTTTTCATCTAATCTCAGTTTGTCTTTTAATTCCTTTAATTCTTCTCTTTCCAATAATAGGGTTACGAGACCCAATCCAACAGCACCGGATTCACCGGATACTATCTTTTTATCATTCCCGATAGGATTGGCAAGGACTCTCATTCCTCTGGCAGCCACATAATCAGGACAGGATATATAAGCAAATGCAAAATCTCTTAAAAACTTCCATGTAACCGTATTTGGCTCTCCGCACGCTAATCCTGCCATAATGGTGTTTAAATCTCCAGTAACGGCGTGAGGTTGTCCATCATTAATCAAGGCAGAATTATATATGCAAGCGGCATTTTCGGGCTCAACTATTATTGTAATTGGTAATTCATCTCTAAATACATTTGCAAAATATCCTAAGATTCCTCCTGCAAAAGAACCTACCCCAGCCTGCAAGAATATATGTGTTGGCTTGGCTACCCCGTCTAATTTCGTTTGGTCCAGGGCTTCAGCTGCTATGGTCGTATAGCCTTGACAAATCCAGTTTGGAATTTTTTCATATCCTTCCCAAGCAGTATCCTGTACACAATATCCGCCGATCTCTTCTGCTTTTTTATTAGCCAACCTTACGGCATCATCATAATTAACATCAGTGATATAAGCTTCCGCACCGGCATCCTTTATGTGCTGCAACCTTATTAAGGAAGAACCTTTTGGCATATATACAATAGATTTACACCCTAACTGAGTGGCAGCCCAGGCAACTGCCCTTCCGTGATTTCCATCGGTTGCCGTAACAAATACCATATCTTTGATTTTTTCTGAAACCTCAGGTGATTTAAAATAATCAAAGCTAACATCATCTATATGAACACCTAATTTTTCACATATAACTCTTGCTATCGCATAAGTCGCACCTACACCCTTGAATGCATTTAATCCAAATCTGTATGATTCGTCCTTTACAAAAATTTTAGAAACTCCCAGTCCCTTAGCCAAATTTTCCAAGCTGATTAGTGGAGTAGCTTTATATCCTTTTATTGAAGAATGGAATTTTCTGACTTTGTCTACTTCTTTTTCGCTTAGAAAATCTGGTAGCTCGCCAGATTTTTTATTACTTATAATAATAGCTTTTATTCCAGTTGGTGTGATTATTTTTTCCATTGTATCTCTCCATTTTTATCGTTATCCGAATCTATCATGTTTGGTATATCGTAGAAGACTTATAACAAGATATAAAGCTCATACATCATAAAGAATTCTTTAGTTCCACATATATTTTTACTTTTTGTTACTAATGGTTTTAAATCTATCACACCAAATTCTTTGTTTTTATAATTATATTTATTCTCACCAAAAATTAAATCATCCGCTATAGATTTATCTATATTTTCTACAATCAATCCACTTAGATATAATTGCTTAAAAAAAGAAGATCGTCGACCTGAAAAATAATGACCATTATTTGAAAAATAATGACCATTATTATTGGATTGCAATGGTGGATTTAATGCTATGAATAAAACATCCAAATTATCTCTTAAAAATTTAGCATCCTTTTCTATTAAATTCATTGTCCTTTCCCCCTTAAAAATTATGAATACTACAGTTTTATATATTATACCTTTTATTTCCAGTTAACTCAAGTAGCTGTTAACAGCGTATTAATAAGTTTCTTTATGTATTTTGGTTGTTCAAAAATATAATTAAAACTACATTGAGTTTGCTATTGGATTATAAAAATAATTAAATCTTTATAAGATTATTTAATATTTAATCTCCTTAGGATAAGTTATATCTATTTAACTTTTTCATTAGCATATGATAAAATTTCTACGATAAATAAGAAGGGGGCATTATATGAAAGAACTAATAAAAAAACTACCATTACCAATTACGGGGCTTATGCTTGGATTGGCCGCATTAGGCAATCTGATTCAGTCCCACAGCGAAGGCCTGAGAAGTTTGTTTGGTCTCGTATCAGCTATTATTCTTGTATTAGTCATACTAAAATTAATAATGTTTCAAAAAGGAGTTAAAGAAGCTTTGGAGAATCCGGTGGTAGCAAGTGTGTTTCCGACATTTTCAATGACAATTATGCTGTTGGCAACATATCTTAAACCATTTAACGGAGGATTAGCTTCTTTATTTTGGTTTGCAGGACTTATTTTGCATATAGGATTAATAATCTGGTTCACACAAAAATTTGTGTTAAATAACAACTACAATATCAAAAAAGTCTTCCCAAGCTGGTTTATACCTTATGTAGGGATTGCCGTAGCCAGCGTTTCATCCGGTGCAGTTGGAATGCAAGCATTAGGAAGGATTATATTCTGGTTTGCTTTGGTTTCTTTGGCAGTATTGCTTCCTGTTATTCTTAAGAGGATTTTTGTAGTAAAAGGAATACCTGAGCCTGCAATTCCTACAATTACAATTTTAGCAGCACCGACAAGCTTATGTTTAGCAGGATATTTGAACTCATTTGAAACCAAAAGCACAGTTCTTGTATATATCTTGCTGATTGCTGCCCAGGTTTTATATTGGGGAGTAATACTTTATATGCCAAGAATGCTAAAACTGCCCTTTTACCCAAGTTACTCGGGATTTACATTCCCACTGGTTATAAGCGGTATAGCATTAAAGCTAACAAACGGTTTCTTGACCAAATCCGGAAATCCTATATCTTTTCTTCCTGCACTAGTAACCATTGAAGAAATAATTGCTGCAGCTGCTTGTATATATGTGCTTATTAGATATTTTGGATTTTTGATTGCAGCTGAAAAAGCACCTGTAAATAATTAATCGGGATCCACATGGGATCCTTCGCTACGCTCAGGATGACATTGTGTACGCTCAGGATGACATAGTGTTCAGGATGACACAAATAAAAAAAGATAATTAATATAAGGAGAGAAATATGGATATTAAGAAAAGTGTTGAACTTATTGAATCATATTTGGATTTGGACCGTAAACCGGTAGGAGTTAAATTTTTCTTTGACAAGGCTGAATTTGACAATTTCGATGTTCCACAACTGGACCGGAAGGTTACATACTGCAATTCCATTCAGCTTGCAAGCAAAGGGAAAGTAATGAAATTAACAAAAGAAAACCAGGCTTGTCCTAATGGAGCTATGGCAATAAAAATGAAGGATATACCGGAACCAATGGCATCGGGAAAGGCTCGATTCAACAAACATATTTATAAAGATGTGGAAACATCAAAAAACATCAGCGACAATATGCTTTTTTTAAAAGAAGAACCGGCAGGTATGGTAGCAATGCCCCTTGAAAACTTCACAGAGGCTCCGGATGTTGTAATAGTTGTAAGCAATACCTACAATGTCATGAGAATGATACAGGGCCACGGATATTTTAACGGCTACACAAATAACTTAAGAACCGTAGGACTCCAGGCAGTATGCCAGGATTTAACAACCTACGTTTACAATACTCAGGATATCAACATATCATTATTGTGCCCCGGAACCCGTTTGGTTGCAAACTGGAAGCCAAATGAAATGGGAATCGGAATTCCTTTTAATAAATGGTATGAGGTAGTACAGGGTGTAATTGAAACAACCAATCCTTTTGAAAGGGACAATAACAAGAAGGCTATTATAAAAAGACTGAATGAACGGGGATTGGATGCAAGCGGCATCATATTAGGCCAGAATTATGATGACGGGTCGTATACGGGTGGAAAAGTAGAAATTAACAAATAGTGGACAAATCTCTCCATGTCATCCTGAGAGAAAGCGAAAGATCTCATGAGATCCTTCGGGCTAAAGCCCTCAGGATGACAATATGAGGTATTCATAGCAATAACACATAAGGTGTATATTTTAACATTAGTCTGAGACCGCATTTGCGGTCTCTTTTCTTTCCTGTCATTTAGGAAAACGTAGCTTTTTTATCTGCCTTTTTATCTTTTTAATGGCCCAGTCATAATGGCTGGATGTTGCGCTGACACAGTAACTGCCGGGGTGGTTTGATGTTTCTCCCAAAACTTCACGTTCATATCGCCGTAAGTTTTCCAATCATAGGGCTCTGGCAGAAAAGGTTTGTGATTGCCCTTCATGTTTGAATTAACCCAATTTAATAAAAGCGGTGCTACTCGTACAGGTGAACAATGTTGCCGGTCTTGACATTTTATTATACACTCCTCTCGTTATTTGGTTTCAATATCCCATTTACCAAACTGTACTTCCTTTTGAAAGTCATTGCGCTCTCCAAGCATCTTTTCCATCCAAACAATATCGTACCAGGTATTAAACTTGTATCCGGCCTTATGAAATCTTCCGACCAAAGAAAAGCCCATACTTTTATGGAAGTTATAGCTGTCATATGTAAGGTGTTCATCTTCTTTCACGGGAACAGCTATGCAGGCATTCATATTCAGTATTCCCATGTTCTTTAGAGATTTTTCCAATTTGTTGTAAAGTAATCTTCCAATACCAATCCTGTGCCTGCCCTGCTTTACATAGATTGTTGTTTCCACAGACCAGTCATATGCTTTACGTTCCCTAAAAACATGTGCATATGCGTATCCTAATATTTCACCCTTGTCTACCGCCTTTATATAAGGGTATTTTGATGATATGTCCTTGATTCTGTTTTTAAACTCTTCTAATGAGGGTACACAATATTCAAATGTAATTGCAGTATTTCTTACATAGGGTTCATATATTGAAAGAAGTTCTTTTGCATCATCTATGGTGACTTTTTCTATTCTCATATATATCTCCTTAATAATGATTTGTGGCCCGTTAGCATCAATGATTGGAAGATTTAAGAATATGTTCCTTTAATTTGTCCAGGGCGTCGTTATGCAATGTTGATTTTATTTTCGGGAATGCCTTTAACAGTCTGTTTTGACCAAAAATACTTGCTTCTAATATCTCCCTGTTTGCTTTCTTGAGTTCGGCAAGAGCTCTTTCCCTATGCTCCAAGGCTTCGCTCATAGCCTGCTTCCTTGCAATAGTGTCCTCTTCCATTGCTTTTTTGGCTTGTACAAGCTTTTTAACAATTTCTTCCTTCTTTTGTTCTGCCAACTCTTCAAGCTCATCTTTCTTTTCAGATAATGCTATTGCGCCCGTTGCAAGGTTTTCTCCAAGTTCATCCGTTGATTTCCTGATAAGGTGAGATAAATTCTCAATGGACTCAAGTTTTTTGTTAAGCTTCAATACGGTATTAACCGTTGCTGCCAGGTCTACTGCAAGAACAATTGATAGAATTGACAAAATGACTATAGAGACTGTTTCCGGTATATGCACTGCCAAGTTGGTTATCATTGGATGTATATCATCTACGATTACAAGGCATGCAATTCCCCACATGCATGAAAAGAGGGGACATATGTATCCTCCGATATTAAAGGGAACTTCAGAATAATCCCACCACTTTTGGTGGAAAATTTTCTCCATCACAAATCCTGTAGTAAATTCAATTGCACTTGTTATTAAAACCGAACCAAGGAACAACAAAAATACATTATCCATGATAGGTTTTAGAATGTTTACCACAGCTATAACACCAAATCCGTATATAGGACACAGGGGACCGTTTAAGAATCCCCTGTTTATGAATCTGCCTTCCTTTAATGCTGCATAGATAACCTCTGTACACCATCCCAAAAATGCGTATATAAAAAAGTATAAAAAATATGTTATCATTTTATCTCCCACATTTGTCTATTTCACTTTTGCCAAACATTAATATAAACAGGCCGATCCGGTCTTGTTTTTACAGTTTATATATAGTGAAACCATTTGCCTAAAATTCTATTACCTTCGGTTCATCTGTAAATGAATAAAAGGTAGCTGTTGCATCCTTGAAGTAGAGAACCTCTGTATTGTCATCATAGGCTGTATACATAGACTGAAGTTCCGGATAATTATCAAGCATGTGCTTTTTTGCTTCTACCCTGTCATCTCTTACAAGCTTACCTGTTACTCTAAGCCATTTTTCTTCAACGCAGGCACAAATCTCGGCTTTTGGATTAGCCTGGAGCTGCTTGGATACATCTTTTACCTTGCCTGTTTGGATGTATAATTTACCTTCAAATATATCCACTGTCCCAAAAGGTCTTACTCTTGGTTGGTCTCCTTCTGTTGTAGCCAAATAATATGTACCACAATTTTTTAAAAACTCAAAAACTTCTTGCATTTTTTCCTCCTATCATGTAATTAAACTTAACTATTGTCACTTAATTCTTTATAACTTTATTTGAAATTTTTCTTTTATTTTAATCCTTATGACAGAAATATACAAATAAAAATTGGTTTTTATTAATAATATCTCCATTTTTTGGCTTGCGTAAATAAATTTATGTATACCAATGAGAAAGAAAATAAATGCTTAATATCAATGATTAAATCATGACCACCGGCTCAGCCGGTGGTTTGCTCTTGCCCTATAAGGGCATGTTACCTGCTTGAGCCTGAAGGCTCACTGAATAGTTTGCCAACCGCATATATTTACTCGCTGCCGCTAAAGCGGCTGGCTATTTGCTTTTCTTTACCTGCTCACCCGTAAACGGGTCCATATATTCTTTCAGGCTTATTTGATCATTTGCTATATCTTCTTGAAGCTGATTTCTTATGTATTCCTCAATTTTTTTTGCATTCTTCCCTACCGTATCTACATAATATCCTCGACACCAGAAGTGCCTGTTCCCATATTTATATTTTAGATTGGCATGTCTGTCAAAAATCATTAAGGAACTTTTCCCTTTTAAATACCCCATTATTTCAGCCACACTATATTTTGGTGGTATTCTTACAAGCATATGTATATGATCTTTACATAACTCTGCTTCTATTATTTCTATTCCTTTTCTTTCGCAAAGCTCTCTTAATATTTTCCCTATATCTTTTTTTATCTTTCCATATATTAATTGCCTTCTATATTTTGGTGCAAATATTATATGATATTTGCATTCCCAGGTGGTATGTGATAAAGTATTCTTATCCACTTGGATCCTCCTTTGTTATTAATGTGGTTGGCAAACCTACATTATTCTAACATTGGAGGTTTTATTTTTCTACTTGAAGCTGAAGCTTTTTGCTTCCCCCAGCATAGCTGGGGGTTTATTGTATGTATACAACAAAAAGGTTAACATAAAATAATTTATGTTAACCAAATTTTACCATTGTCCTATGGTGTACTCCAAAAATGAATTTATGTTTTAATACTCTTTCTTATGCTTGTGATAAAACTCTTTCAATGATTCTTTTGTTGCCTTATCCAGGTAATGCCATCGTATCCCCTGGATAGCGCCTTCCAAGGCAGAAAGCCGCATTATGCAGGCAGAAGGGTCTTTTTGACCTTTCTATTTTGACCAGTATGAATTAACAGGTTTGTCGATTTTATTGTAAGTATAATATGAACGTGGTGTAACAGGTCCCAGCAAGCTGATTGACTCACCCTCGTAAAGATAAATATCGGCCCGTGACGTGTCAACATATCCTTTCATGTATTCCTGCATATATTCAACAGGTGACGGATAATACTCATGCAGGGTGAAATGGTTTAAACCTGGATTGTTGAAATACATATTATAAAAGTCATTTTCTATCATATATGCCCCATGAGGGTAACGGGATTGTCTGCCGAATTCCTTCGGAGCAAGATATATGCGCACGGTTCTCGCTTCACCGGGACGCAGTGACGGGATTTTCCAGCCCAATACAGGCTCAAACACATCATAGACAATGGTTTGTCCTGTATTAAATATATCTATGCCTCCGCTTAGACCATATACGAAGTGTTTCAAATAATTCATAAATTCATAATAATTGGCATCCGTTTGACCCTCTCCATAGTGAGTGTCATACGTTAATCTAAAACTTGAATTACCGTTCATCTCAAAGGTAACATACAAATCTACACTGCCCGGAACTGATGCTACTTTTGTGGAAGGATTCTTAATCTCCAGCTCTATATAGGCAGGACGATACATTTTCTTAGGATTGAGTTTTAAAAATGGAGAATCTATGGGGTTTGTATCATTATGGTCCCCCGACTCGGCAACCTTTTTCCCGATTTCTTCAGCCAATTCTTTTACCATACCTTTTGTTATTTCATTTGGAGGTATGCCGGCTTCGGTGAGAACTACCTCTGCCATATAATCTACACCTTCATTTATTAATTTATCCATGTTTGGTATAGTCGGCGGCAGACCCAATGCCATGAGCCCTGCATTGGCACAGAGTTCCAGGGCTGCTTTAAACTCTTTCCGCAGTTCCGGGAAAGGACACAGATATGCTAAGTTTTCTATAATGGCTGCCTTCAGTCCGTTATATGCTTCCTGAGCCATCTGATAAACTGTAGTGATAGCATCCCACAAATTTTCGAAGAATGCTTTAACCATGTCGAACATCTCTTCATACCAGGCTTTGTCTTCATGTTTAGGAGGAGGGAAGTAAACCTCTGCACCCACCGGGAGCACTGAAGGTATAATTTCATTGGTATATTCCTCTAATGTGGTACCGGATTGTTCATACAGCAAATAAGGGGCAAGTGTTGCGCCTGTTACGCTGTTTTTCCAAGTGTTTTTAATTTCATACCACTCGGGTTGGCGGTAGACAACATAATGGTGCATGTAATCATATTCCTCCCATTGAGCGGGTGTATAACTCTTTATTTTTACTTCCGGCAAGGCAGCCTTGATATATTCAACTTTGGGAATAATTACGGTAATTGGTTCCCTTTTGAAATAATTTACTAGCATTGGCTGAGAATATGCAGTTTCAACTTCACCGGGATTGTTTGTGTTTTTCAAGGTTATGCCCCGCACATAATATTTCTTGCAGTCTCCCGCTTTTAGCTCACCAGGTGATGGAGCAAAATCCCAAAAGTTTACGGGAACCGTAGCAGGGTATTCTTCATTTGAAAAACCATGGTCGAATGTAAAAGTATTGGTAGGAAGTTTAAATTCCTTCTCATAAACCAAGGATGGGGTTTCCGGCCATGCTCCTCCATTAACAGGGAAGGGAGATGCAGATACCTGGATTATCAAAGTATGGACATCCGGGTCAATACCATGGAAGTGGAAAAAGCGGGGCAAATTTTTTTCTGAATCATATCCGACTTCATCAAGTCTTACGGGTGGATCATAAAATTCCGGATTCCACCTTCCCTGGTGGGTTTCCTTGGGAGTCCATAGCTCAAAGCTCGGTGTGATGTTGCCTTGTGTGGGAGCTGCTGCTGATTTCTTCCCATATAAAACGGCAATGCCTTCACCGGGATCGCCAATAGGCTGACCTGAAGCATTTACAGGCACAGCCCGGACATAATAAGTTTTTTTGTGTTGAACAATAGGAGAAGCTACCGTATCCTTATCGGCAAAATCAGCAAAATTAATTGAAAACTCCTTTGCTGAAGCGGATACTTGTCCCGATGCAACAAGTCCGGTAGGATTTTTCCAATTATATGTATATCCGCCAAAGGGGGCAGTTGAAACCTGCCATACCACCTTGGAAACTCCCGGTGCATTATTCATATCAAAATAAAACCATCGGACATTGCTTCCATCCTTATCAATAAAAGCAGAGTGTGAAGCATCGGTATAAATGGCTTTGTCCGGATCATAGGATACGTATAATCCCAATTCACTTGAAGTTAAACGAGGAATCGTTACATTAGATTTAGTAAAAGTATATTTTTCGTTTGTCGGTTTTAATGCAGGAAGCAAGAGTGAAGCAAAATCAAGACTGCTATCCTTGTCACTGATAATATTTAGACTTGGTTTGGAATTAGGTTTCTCAGAAGTTGTAGACACATATAATTTCAGTCTGGTATCATACTTGGGGAAAAACATATCCCCTTCTTCGAAGTTTCTTCCTTTATATTTTGCTTCTTCACTCGTGACAGTAAGGTTTGACATACCAACCGGAATAACATCTGAAGTCAGGGACATATCAAGAGGAGGATTTAATAAGTCGAAATCCGTAATCTGTGTAACTTTGAACTTGTCATAGGTACGCTTAATAATTGCGATGGCTTGTTCCCTGGTTGTTTTTCCAAGGGGAGATATTAAATTGTCATAGCCTTGAAGGATTTTATGTTTATAGCAAAATTTCATGGAGTCAATAGCCCAGTCAGCTATGGTGCCTGCGTCCTTAAAAGGAAAGGAATCAGTTATGGATAATGGTGTATCTTTTTTACCTGCGGCATCAAGGGCCCGCTGGATAAAGCATGCAATTTGCTGCCGTTCAATATTGGCATTGGGTTCAAAGGTTGTTGCAGAGGTTCCATATACAATCTTTAGATTGTATGCCTTAAGAATTTCAGGACTATCCGTGTCTACAAAAGGATCGGTTCCGACAACAGCTTGCTTTCCCGATAACTTTTCATAAAGTTTTACTACCATCATACAAAATTCATACCTGGTTATGTCCTTCTTGAATTGATTCAAAATATCCGGATATGTAAGGCCAAGCTCATATGCTTCATAAATTTCGGGCTCTGCCCAATCAGACTGGGTGCCGTCCAATACGGGAAGAGAACTAGTAACTGTTTTGATCGTTGAATTGTTAAGTGAAACTGCATAAACAACCGGAGAACATATAAAGGACGTGGAGATTAAAATCGTGAGGAAAAGACACAAGAATCTTTCATATGTCCTATATTTTTTGTTATTATTCATAGGGCTCCTCCACTATAATAAAGTTATGGTAATTAATACCATCTTAGAAATTATATCATTATATGACTCTCCTTGCAATACAATAATTTGTATATTGAGTACGTTTACATAAATAAATTTATGTTAACCAAATTGAAGGTAAAACAAAGGCCAAATTTAAATATTAAAATAAAAAGGTTAACATAAAATAATTTATGTTAACCAAATTTTGGTAATTTTTTGTCGACTCAAACTTATCTATTGTTTTCTTGGGTCTTGTAAAACTTAGTCATAACTTTATACAAACGGTAGCCGCCGGATATGTTAGTACAGTCAAAACCATGTCCTTTCAGAATCATACAGGCTACATAACTTCTCATACCGCTTAAACAGTTTACATAGACCGGCTTTTCCTTATCAAGTTCATTTAAACGGTCCCTCAGTTCATGGAGGGGTATGTTTATAAAGCCTTCGACATGACCATCAGCATATTCTCCTTTAGTCCTTACGTCTAAGAAAGTTACCTTGTTCTTATCCAGCTTGTTTAATTCATTCCAGTGGGTAACCTTTACTTTATTGGTCAGGATGTTTTCTATTGCCATGCCAGCCATCACAACCGGGTCTTTTGCGCTGGAATAAGGTGGGGCATAACACAAATCAAGGTTGACAAGGTCAGTCGCCTTCATTCCTGCACGTATTGCAACCGCCAGTACATCGCATCGTTTTTCTGTTCCCGTACCACCGAAGAATTGTCCGCCAAGGATTCTGCCTGTCCCTTTTTCAAATATTATTTTGATTGCCATAAATTCCGCACCGGGATAATACGATGCATGGTTGCTCAGATAAAGGTGAACTTTTTCACAGTCAATTCCTTGGGACTTTGCAAACCTCTCCGTTATGCCCGTGCTTGCAAGAGTTTTTTCAAACAGCTTGATTACATTTGAACCCTGGCTCCCCTGGTACCTGGAATCTATTCCACAGATCTGATCAGCAACGATTCTGCCTTGCTTGTTTGCCGGGCCTGCCAGGGCAATACTAGCGCTTGTTCCTGTTACAAATTCTTTTACGGCAACAACATCACCAATAGCGTAAATATCGTCCACAGAGCTACGCATAGCACTGTCAACAATAATGTAACCGCGTTCATTACATGCAATGCCTGCCTCTATAGCAAGTTTGCTTTCAGGACGAATTCCGATTGCCAGGACAACAAGGTCCGCATGTATAGTGTCATTTGATGTAACTACATCGATACCTTCATCCTTATCTACAACCTTCACAAGCTCGGTATTGCAACGAAGGTCTATTCCGCATTTTATCAAATAATCATGTACATCCCAGGCAACATCTTCATCTATTGTCGGCAAGACATGAGGCATCTTTTCTACAAGGGTTACCGATAAACTGTCATTTATCAGGTTTTCAGCTATCTCCAGTCCAATAAAGCCACCACCTACAACAACGGCTTTTTTTGCTTTTTTACTATCAATGTAGCTCTTTAAACGGAGTGTATCCGGAATCGTACGCAGGGTAAAAACCTTATTCGAATCAAGTCCCGGAAGTGGCGGTTTAATGGGCATAGCTCCCGGTGAAAGGATTAATTTATCATAGCTTTCCTTGTATATTTCACCGTTTTGCAAATTTTTAACCGTTACGGCCTTTTCTTCAGGAAGAATCTTAATTACTTCAGAAAGTGTCCTGATATCTACATTAAAACGTGCCTTAAATGATTCCGGGGTCTGAAGAACCAGTTCGGAATCTTCGGTAATGACATTGCCAATACGATATGGCAACCCACAATTAGCAAATGAAATGTATTCTCCTCTTTCAAAAACAATTATCTCTGCTTTCTCATCCAATCTTCTTAACCTGGCAGCTGCAGAAGCACCTCCTGCAACACCTCCGACAATTAAAACTTTCATTTTTATACTCCTTCTCTAAGTGAGTTTATCTTGACAGGTTATTTGCTGCAATGAAGTTATCAAGGACATCTGCTGCCATCTCTACAGCCTTCAGGCATCTCACTTCATCATTTCTGTAAAGCTTTTTTAAATCTTCACATATGGTGTTTCCTAAAGACCTAACGAATTTATCGTATAAATCTGCACACAGGTCTGTGAACCCTTCCGTTGCATGTGCTCGGTCTGTAACACTCATCTTGCCTATTACAGCCATGCATGAACATAATGCTCCGCATACTTTCCCGCAGCCCATTCCTGCTCCGAAAGCACTAACCAGCTTAAATGATTCTTCCGGAATTTGAAGCTCATATTCATCGTTTGCTGCCCGTAACAGTGATTCTGCACAATTGTAATCCTTGTCGATAAAATATTCTTTAACCCTGTCCCTAATCATTTCTTTATCTCCTTCATTTGTAAAATAAATTTTGGTACTAACTACAATGAGATAAATATATCTGTAACCATTATAGCATTAAAATCGTTTGCATTCAATCCACAAAACGGACAAGCCCATTTACAGGTCTCAGGTTATACACCTTCTCCGTTAAAGTCCGGGATAAAACTTTCTAAAGCTGTTTCTCCCTCTTGAATAAAACCGTTCTCTATTCCGATTTTGATTGCATAATCAACAAGGTCTTCATATTCTATCTTGCTTATCTTCCTGTTAAGCTCCGGGTATACCTTGTTCTTTTTTATCGGAGTATATTGATTCATTATGCTGATGTATATCTTGTTACCATAGGTCTCATGCAGGTATTTTATGATTCTTTTAGAGTCCTCAAGATATCCCGGCAAGGCCAGGTGCCTTACTATCACACCTTTTTGCATGATGCCCCTGCCATCAAATTTTGTTTCTTTTACTTGCCTTACCATTTCTTCCAGGGCTTTCGCCGCAACCCTAGAATAATCCTTGCAGTTGGAATACTTCTCTGCAGGCTCATCCGACATATACTTAAAATCAGGCAAGTAAATATCAATATATCCTTCAAGCAGCTTCAAGGTTTCTGCCTTCTCATACCCGCTGCTATTATATACAATGGGAATAATGAGGCCTTTTTTGCGTGAAATGTTTAAAGCCTCAATAATATGTGGGGCATAGTGGCCGGGTGTAACAAGATTGATATTTTTGGCTCCCTTGGCCTGAAGCTCAAGAAAAATTTCTGCAAGTCTTTCTATTGAAATTATCTTTCCAGCCAAACCTCTTGATATACTGTAATTCTGACAATACACACAGCCCAGGGAGCAGCCGGAGAAAAATACCGTTCCGGAACCTTCTTCACCTGATATGCAAGGCTCCTCCCACATATGGAGGGCAGCCCTTGCCACCGCTAATTCACCGGATGCCTTGCAATATCCTTTTTTGCCGGCAGTTCTGTCAACATGACATTCTCTCGGACAAAGAGTACAGTCTTTTAAAATTGATAGATTCATTATAATCCTCATATAAATTTTTCTTATCCGCTGTCGTTCCACAAGGAGTAAGCTTCTCACCTATTCTATCATAAAGCTTACAGAAATTAAAGAATACTTAAATCTGGTTCTTATTACCTGTCAGTTATTACAGAGAAAGAACTATTCGATGATTTGGACAAAACAAGTTCCCTCGAATTCTCATTCAAGGGAATCAATTGGAAAAAATCCAGGATTAAAGCATGTCCTAAATGCGCTCTATAAATGTTTCGTATGTCACATTTACATTACCCTTTATCATGGCCCATACGGGGCATAATTTTCCCTCAGCAAGTTCCATGGCCTTTTTCATATCTTCATCGGTAACATCGGCTGAAGTTACTGAAAAGGTCTTAGTAATATTTTCAAAGCCTGTCCCGACTCCAACAGTTCAAATGCTTTATTATACTCTTCCATGGGCAGTATATGACTGATGCAACCGGATACGTCCATACCTGAATTAAGCAAACCGGTCATAACCTTCCAGGTATGATACATCTCACGTCCGGAAAGTCCATACAGGTTTACCCCCCGGTAAAATATCTCGGTAAAGTTAAGTGGAACATCATGATTAGGTAAACCTCCAATCACAATCTCCCCGCCCGGACGAATATATTTGGTAGCTGCCTGAATTCCTCCTATATTGCCGGAGAACTCCAATACAACATCTGGGCCGATACCTTCACATATGCGGCGCATTTCATCTACAATATTGCATTCGATGGGATTTAAAACGAGATCTGCTCCCATTTTATATGCCGCTTCCGCCCTGTAAGCGTTAGGTTCAACACAAATCACTTTACCGGCTCCAAGCCTTTTAGCCACCGTAGCTGCCATAAGGCCTATGGGACCGCAACCGGTTACTGCAACAATTTTACCTCCCAGATTCACCTTTGTTGCGGCATGAACTGCCACACCCAATGGCTCCAGCATTGCATTATTCTCTTCTGGAATATTCGGATTACAAACATAGGCATTTTCCGAAGGTATTTTTACATATTCAGCAAAACAGCCGTCTATATGAACACCAATAGCTTTTGTGTTAAGGCATAGGTTTTCTTTACCGTCCAAACATAAGGAACATCTGTGACATGCAATATGGCTCTCGGCTGACACCAATTGTCCAACTCTCTCTTCACTGACACCATTGCCAACCGCAACAATTTCTCCGCAGAATTCATGTCCAATAATAATTGAGGGATTCATACGTGTTGCGGCAAATTCCTCCCAATCTTTTATATGAATGTCGGTGCCGCAGATGGCTGCCAAATGAACCTTAATCAGTACCTCCCCAGCTCCCGGTACCGGAATTGGTTTTTCCCACATTTCTAAATTTCCGGGACCTGCCTTGGTTTTGACGATACATTTCATAGTTTGAACCATAATATCTCACACTCCTTAATATGTATCCGTTTGTATAATCTTACTGAAAAATTCTATTGCGCCCTTTATATCATTTTCATCAGGGTGTCCTTTTGCAATTCCGCCAATTAATTTTAAAGGTCCAAAAGTATCATAACCCCTGCAGCCATAAGTTCCAAGCAACCGGCAGGATTTTTCTTCTATGATCTGTTTCATTTCTTTTGTGTAATCAATTTTAACACCAGAGGTATTTATGAGAAACACTTGCTTTTTGTCTGGCAGGTTGTTCTTGGCAAACTCAGTAACCGCCTTACTGAATTTACCGAAATATGTTCCGGACGCAAAACCTATTATATCATAATCGGATAAGTCTGTCTCTTTACTTTCAACCACATTGATTAGTTTTATATCCCACAAATCTTTGATGGCATCCAAGAGTTTCTTTGTATTACCGTGATGTTGGGAATAGTATGCAATTGCAACTTTCAAAAAAATACCTCCTGTTATGCTTCATTATTCAGTAAATTGCACTACTCATATTACTTTATTGTGACAGGTGCGTTGTCATAAAATAAGCTGACCATATTGCACAATTTTTAATATAGTCGGCTTATTTATATTTATTATTTAATTTTTATTCAATAACTGTTACTTCCCTTAAATTACTATATACAATTCCCATTTTACGTCAATTATTGATTTACAATATGTTAAAGTCTCATTAAAAGACCAACAGTGTCGTTTACTAATTAGTAATATATTTAACCCTAAAAACCTACTTATTTTGTCTTCCACCTATGCCCACAATCTGTACAAAACACTTCATATTTTCCCTTTTTACCTGCAAATCCAGCTAATACTCCTATACCTCCTGTTAATAATGCTCCTCCTACTGCCTTACCTACTGAAAACCCCTTTCTGTCATTACCTAATACTTGAATATTATGACCCTTACATTTAGGACATGTTAATGATGCCATATACATACCACCTTCCGCTTATGTGATGTTTAGTTTAGATTATTATAACATTCCCTTTCAGTTTTTTCTAACTTTTTACTGATATTATGACAACAATTTTATATATATGATAAGAAAAAACACCCTATTCGGGTGCTTGTATTATCTATTTTTCTATCTGTTTAATTGTATCCTCTATCAAGGTTTATCAGGAAGATTGCCTTAATCCTGATTGTTTATGAGATTCACTCTGATATGTTTTATCAAAAAGTCTTCCTCCGAAATTAAAAATATAAACACCTGCC
>DCDC01000006.1 GCA_002316225.1 Firmicutes bacterium UBA1065
TATTTTTTAAAGAATTATATGATAATATATGAAGAGTAAATTCAAGGAAGGGGACACTTTTTTATGACAAAAGTATATTTTACGAGACACGGGGAAACGGTCTGGAACAAGCAAGGAAGGTTTCAGGGACATAAGGATTCGGACCTTACGGATAAGGGGATTGAAGCAGCGGAACTTTTGGCATATAGAATCGAAGATATAGAACTGGATTATATAATATCAAGCCCTCTGATGAGGGCCTACAAGACTGCCCAAATAGTCAGAGGGAACAAGGATGTTGAAATAATAAAACATGATGGCTTAAAAGAAATAAATTTGGGGGACTTTGAAGGGATGTCCTATGCTGAAATAAAAAACAAACATGGGGACCTCCTTGCTAAAATTGAAAAAGACCCTTTTAACAATCCTTATCCAAACGGGGAAAATCTCAGGGAATTTTACGAAAGAGTCGTGAAAGCCTTTAAAGAAATCTTAGATAAATACAGGAACAAAACAATCCTTATAGTTGCCCACGGAGGCACCATCAAGTGTATAGAAGCCTATATGAGAAATTTTGAACTCAGCAAGGACTGGATCGGCAATGTGGTTAAAAACTGCAGCCTTTCATTAATAGAAGTGGATGAAAATGACCGGATAAAGGAAGTTTTCTATAATGATACCAGGCACCTGGAAGGCAGTGCAGTTAACCTTTAAATTGCTTGGAAATTTGTCGAAATTTCCCGGGAAAAGTAGAAATTTGACTCCCATGACATTTGGGAGTTTTTTATTTTAGCTTTATCACTAAAAATAAAACGGCATTAAACGATTTCCGGCCTAATTAAATTAACCAAAATTAATTAAATAAAGTTTTTTCAAATAAAAATTAATAAAATTAAATTTAAATCTTGAAAAGTTAATTAAATAATGTTAGACTGAATGAAGTATTTTTACTACACCTGCATATTGATTTGGAGGAAACATGAACAAGTTTAAAAGAGTTTTAGTTGCCAACAGGGGAGAAATCGCCATCAGGGTATTCAGGGCCTGCGAGGAACTGGGCATAAGAAGTGTTGCCATATATTCGGAAGAAGACAAGAATTCTTTGTTCAGGACCAAGGCAGATGAATCTTACAGGGTAGGAAAGGGAAAATCCCCGGTTGATGCTTATTTAGATATCAATGAAATTGTAAACCTGGCAAAATCAAAAGGAGTGGATGCTATCCACCCCGGCTATGGTTTTTTGGCCGAGAATCCTGATTTTGCCCGAAAATGCCAGGAAGAGGGTATAGTGTTCATAGGTCCCGACCCGGACATGTTAGAAATATTGGGTGATAAAATCAAATCAAAAATGGCAGCTCAAGCAGTTGGAGTACCTACCATACCCGGCATTGGCGGAGGGGTAAAATCAGAGGAGGAAGCTAAAAAATTTGCTGCTTACTGCGGATATCCTGTCATCCTGAAGGCCTCCGCCGGAGGAGGGGGAAGAGGAATGAGGATAGCCTGGCGGGAGGAAGACTTGTTAAGGGAACTCAGGAGCGCCAGGAGCGAAGCAATGAAAGCCTTTGGAAGTGATGAAATCTTCATTGAAAAGTATATAGAAAATCCAAAACATATCGAAGTCCAGGTTTTGGGAGACAATTACGGGAACCTGGTTCACCTCTATGAAAGAGATTGCTCAATTCAAAGGAGACACCAAAAAGTTGTGGAATTCACTCCTGCCATATGCATAACGGAAGAGCAAAGGCAGGCAATCTGCAATGATGCCTTGAAGTTGGCAAAATCGGTTAATTACAAGAGCGCAGGAACCGTTGAATTTTTGGTGGATAAAAAGGGAAACCACTATTTCATAGAAATGAATCCCCGAATTCAGGTGGAGCACACTGTTACTGAGATGACGACGGGAATTGATATTGTTCAGGCTCAGATTCTGATTGCCCAGGGATACAGCCTCGATTCGGAAGAAATCAACATAAAATCTCAGGATGATATTATTCCCAGGGGCTATGCCATCCAGTGCAGGGTAACAACTGAGGACCCTGCCAATAATTTCGCTCCCGATACGGGGAAAATTGATGTCTACCGCACCGGCTCAGGCTTCGGCATAAGGCTGGACGGAGGCAACGGCTTCACCGGGGCTGAAATAAGCCCTTATTATGACAGCCTTTTGGTAAAGGTCATTTCTCATTCAAGAAGCTTTTCTGATGCCATAAAGAAGAATGCAAGGGCCTTGAAGGAAATAAAGGTGAGCGGGGTAAAAACAAACATCGGCTTTCTGTTAAATGTTTTGAACCATGAAACCTTTGCCAGGGGCCAGTGCCATACAGGCTTTATTGCAGAAAATCCTTCCCTTTTAAATGTCAGGGGAGGAGAAGACGTGGAGCTTAAGGTTTTAAAATATATAGGCAACATAGTGGTAAATGAAACTAAGGGAACTAAACCCCAATTTGATGTTCCCAGGGTCCCGGATATAAAGGGAAGGGAAAGGTCTCCCGGCCTTAAAGACCTGCTTGATACAAAGGGGCCCAAGGCTGTTGCCGATTATGTACTGAAAGAAAAAAGACTGTTCCTGACGGACACAACAATGAGAGATGCCCATCAATCCCTTATGGCGACCCGTGTTCGAACGATTGATATGGAAAAGATAGCACCTGCCATGTCCTATCTGGCCGGCGGTTTATTCTCCATTGAAATGTGGGGAGGGGCTACCTTTGATGTTGCCTACAGGTTCTTAAATGAAGATCCCTGGGAAAGACTGAAAACCCTAAGGGAAAAAATTCCCAACATATTGCTGCAGATGCTCTTAAGGGGAGCAAATGCAGTCGGTTACAAGAATTATCCCGACAATGTAATAAGGGAATTCATAAAATCATCAGCCAAGGCAGGAATTGATGTCTTCCGTGTATTTGATTCCCTGAACTGGATTGAAGGAATGGAAATAGCCATCGATGAAGTTTTGAATCAAGGCAAAATAGTTGAAGCAAGCATATGCTATACGGGAGATATCCTTGACCAGAGAAGAGATAAGTACTCCTTGAAATATTATGTGGACCTGGCAAAGAAACTGGAAAAAATGGGAGCTCATATCCTGGCCATAAAGGATATGTCAGCCCTTCTTAAACCAATGGCGGCAGATAAACTTATCAGGGCTCTTAAAAATGAACTGACCATTCCTGTCCACCTCCATACCCATGATACGGCCGGAAACGGTGTGGCAACTATTTTTGCGGCTGCAAATGCGGGAGTTGATATCTGCGATACGGCCTTTAACTCCATGGCGGGACTCACCAGCCAGCCTCCTTTGAATTCTGTTATAGCTGCTCTGGAAAATACGGAAAGGGACACGGGGCTTAATTTGGACGATATGCAGAAAATTTCAGATTATTGGGAGGCTGTAAGGCCGGTATACAATAAATTTGAATCGGGACTTAAAACCGGAACGGCAGAAATTTACAAGTACGAAATACCGGGCGGCCAGTACTCCAACCTGAAACCCCAGGTCGAAAGCTTCGGTTTGGGCCACAGGTTTAATGAAGTAAAAGAAATGTTCAAGACGGTAAATGAAATGCTGGGTGACATAGTCAAGGTAACCCCCTCTTCCAAGGCGGTTGGAGATATGGCAATATTTATGGTGCAGAACAATTTAACTCCGGACAACATATATGAAAAAGCCAAGGATATGGATTTCCCCGACTCAGTGGTGGCATATTTTGAAGGAATGATGGGGCAGCCGGAAGGAGGCTTTCCTGAAAAGCTCAGCAAGCTGGTATTAAAGGGCAAGGAACCCATAAAATGCAGACCGGGAAAGCTCCTGCCCCCGGAAGATTTTGATTACATTAAGAAAATGCTTCGTGATAAATACGGTATTGAGGGAACGGATGAAGAAGCACTGAGCTATGCCCTTTACCCCAAGGTATATGAGGACTACCTGAAAAAGTCAAAAGAAGAAGTAAATTTAAGAATGATGGGAAGCGATATCTTCTTCCACGGCCTGGAAGAAGGAGAAACCTGCGGGGTAAAAATAGCCGAAGGCAAGAAGCTGATTATAAAATTAGTTGATATAAAAACAAATGACAAGGGCAACAAGGAGTTGGCATTTCAAGTCAACGGAAACACAAGAGTTGTCACGATAAAGGATAAAAATGCCCTTACTGCCAAGTCCTCGGATGTTGAAAGGATCATGGCAGATCCGGGCAACCAGTATGAAATAGGGGCCAGCATTCCCGGCAACGTTTATAAAATCCTTGTAAAGGAAGGTGACAAGGTATCGGCCGGCCAGCCGGTGGCCATACTGGAAGCCATGAAGATGGAAACCAATGTCTTAGCTCCCCTGCAGGGAACCGTAAACAAAATTCATGTAAAGGAAGGACAAAAGGTAATAGCCGGAGAATTGATAGCAGAATTGGAATAAAAATATACAAAGCCGGGCAACCGGCTTTTGTATTGCATATTACCTGACTCTATTTTATAATTAAATAAAACAGGAGGTGGATGATGAAATTTAAAGTAGCCTTAATTCAATCAAAGGTTTCAATGGATAAACAAAAAAACATAGAAAATGCAGTTGATTTTATTAAACTTGTTTCAAATGAAGGGGCTGATTTGGCGGTTTTTCCCGAAATGTTCAACTGTCCTTATGATACTTCATATTTCAGAGAATACGGGGAAGAGGAAGGCGGCTATTGCTTTGAAAAGATGAGGGAGGCGGCAAGGGAGGCCGGAATCTACGTGGTGGCAGGCTCTATGCCCGAATTGGACGGAGATCATGTTTACAACACATCCTACGTGTTTGACAGGAAGGGAGAAAAGATTGCCAAGCACAGGAAAATGCACTTATTTGATATTGATGTAAAGGGAGGCCAATACTTCAAAGAATCGGATGTACTTTCTCCCGGCAACAAGGTAACTGTTTTTAATACGGAATTTTGCAAAATAGGCTTGGCCATATGCTATGACATAAGGTTTCCGGAATTAAGCAGGCTTATGGTTTTGGAAGGGGCCGAAGTCCTTGTTTATCCTGCCGCCTTCAACATGACTACCGGTCCTGCCCACTGGGAATTAACTTTCAGGGGAAGGGCCCTTGACAACCAGGTTTACACAATAGGGGTTGCTCCCGCAAGAGATATGGAATCATCCTATCATTCTTTTGGTAATTCCATAATAGTATCCCCATGGGGCAAAGTGGTAAACAAAATGGATGAAAAGGAAGGATACCTGGTAGAGGAAATTGACCTTGATTACGTGAAAAAGGTAAGAAATGAACTTCCCCTTATAAAGCATTTAAGAAAAGATATATATGAATTAAGCAAGCTGTGATGATGATTAATTCTGAGGGAAACCTCAGAATTTTTTTTGTCACTTAATATGATGTGTTAACAAAAAAGCTCATATGTCATAATTTAATAAAAAAAGGAGTTTTTCATGCGAATTATTATAGATGGAGATGCATGCCCCCAGAAGGTAAGAGAAATATGCGAAAAAGCAGCCAGGGATTTTGGAGTAGGCCTGATAATAGTTTCAGACATTGACCATTATATAGAAAGCGACTTTGAAGTTATAGTTGTGGAACAAGGAAGGGAGTCCGTTGATTATAAGATAGTTCAAATATTCAAGAAGGGGGATATCTTAATAACTCAGGATTACGGACTTGCCAGCCTGCTTTTGGATAAAGCCACGGCAATCATTCATACGTCAGGGTTTTTTATAAATAAGAACAATATAGACACCCTGCTTCAATCCAGGTATATTAGCGAAAGAATAAGGAAACAGGGAGGAAAATCAAAGGGACCGACCAAAAGAAGAAAAGAACAGGATGAAGCCTTCAAAAAATGTCTCTATAAGGTGTTAAGAGAATACGTATTAAAAAACAAGGGCAGGACTTAGCTTTCCTGCCTTTGCGTTTCCTCTTTTAAACAACCCAACACATCTTCCACGATTCTGTCGGAAGATGATTTATTGTACAATTTCTTCATGTTTTTGCGCATGGCAGACAAAAGCTCGGGATTATTTATCAAATCAACCGTGCTGTTCACCAACTGATAGGAATTATAGGCTATGATAGCTGCTCCCTTTCTTTCAAAATATAAGGCATTTTCCTTTTCCTGGCCGGGTACCGGCTTGATAATTATGAGGGGAAGCTGGACTGACAAGGCTTCCGTCAAAGTGATTCCGCCCGGCTTGGTAATCATGCAGCAGGCAATTTTGTACAGCTCGTGGATATCCTCAACGAATCCGAAAACCCTTAAATTTCTTAGCTTCAGGGATTCCAGCTTCTGTTTCAAAAATATATTGTTTCCGCACACTACTGCGACCTGTATGTTTTTATGCCTGCACAATTCCTGGCATACCTTCTTTATATCCTTGAAGACACCGAAGGCCCCTGAATTTATAAGGACTATTCTTTTTCCCCTCTTAAAATTATACTTGGTGTGGAGTTTTGATATATTCTCTATTTCTTCAAATGCTTCCCTGATGGGTATCCCCGATACAACGATTTTTTCCGGCGGGATATTCATCTTTTTGAATTCTTCCCGGAGCTCATGGGTTGCAATGTAAAACTTGTCAATTTCATTGCTTATCCAAAGCTTATGGGCATAGTAGTCGGTCACTATATTAAATACCGGTATGTTCTTGCCCTGGTCATTTTTGAGTTTCAAGGATGCCAATATGGGAAAGGTGTTGATTATTACATCAGGTTTAAATACTTCGGAGATACTCCTTAATTTTCTGTAGCCAAAATTCCTGTACAATTCAACTATTGGCTTATCCGTAAGTTTTTCCGAGCCAAAATAAAGCTTTGAATAGGCTTTGCCGAAATCATAGCTTTTAATATATGCCTTTTTTAAGGCTTCTGTGATTTTGGGATGGGTTTCCGTAAATAAATCTACAACCACCACATTGTTGTAACCCTTTTTGTTAAAGGCGTTTTTTATTGCCGTAGCAACCATCTTATGTCCGTTTCCAAATGGGGCTGTGGTAATCAATATATTTTTATCCATTGTACCTCCGGAATAATAATATTTGTTCTGATTGTATGTCCCTTCTAATATTATAGTATAAAACTCCGATAAAAGGAAGAGACCAACAGCTAATAATCAGGAGGAAAAATGTACAAGGAATTTATTGAGACCTTCACCTTGGTTTTTGTTGCCGAAATGGGGGATAAAACCCAACTGATGCTCATGGCTTTAGCGGCCAAATATTCGTTAATCCAGGTACTTACCGGAATTCTTGCAGGTGTTTTTTTAAATCATGGCCTGGCGGTCTGTTTGGGGTCCTATATATCCGGCATGGCAGACCAATACCTTCTTCAGTTGTTTGCAGGTCTTATTTTTATAATATTCGGAATCATCACTATAGTATTTGAGGACGGAGGTGAAAATCATAGGGATTACAGTTTAAGTCCCGTAATTACCACGGCCCTTACCTTTTTTATAGGAGAAATGGGAGATAAGACCCAGCTCACATGCCTGACCCTGTCCATGGATGCCGTCTGTCCTTTAAGCGTTTTGGCAGGCTCCGTTACTGCAATGCTGGCCGTTGGCTTCATAGGAATTATTGTGGGAACATCATTGACTAAAGTTCTTCCTTCCTATATAATAAAAACAATATCCGGACTGGTATTTATAATTTTTGGAACGATGAGGCTGATAATATAAATGAACATAAATGACATACAGAAAAAATTTGAAGGTTTTAAACCAAAACCCATGGACTATGAAGTAAGCTTTTCAGTATTAGTTCCTTTGATTGAAATTGACGGGGAATTAAACCTTATCTTTGAGGTTAGATCAAATTCCGTAGCCCAACCGGGAGAAATATCCTTCCCTGGAGGAAGAATCGAAGAAGAGGAGAGCCCCAGGGAAGCCGCAATAAGGGAAACATCAGAAGAATTGTTGTTAAACAAGGAAAACATTGAAATTATTTCAGAACTTAATTATGCCTCAAGCAAGAGCGGGGCTTTTGTATTTACCTTTTTAGGTCTGATTAAAGGCATTGACCCCTATGAAATCGACTACAATACCGATGAAGTCTCCGAAATTTTTTTTGTTCCCTTGTCATTCTTCTTAGAGAAGGAACCTGAACAATATTACATGAATTATTATCCCAAGGCTGACAATGATTTTCCCTATCACATGGTCAACAACGGGGAAGGTTATAAGTGGGAAAGCATCAGGTATCCTGTTTATTTTTACAAATATTACAATTATATAATATGGGGCATGACAGCAAAAATAACCTATTCTTTCATAAAAGCGCTGACAAACAGAAATGGCAGCGAGGAAAATAAATGAAAGCATATATATTCAACATACAAAAATTTTCTGTCCATGACGGGCCCGGAATCAGAACCACGGTATTTTTTAAAGGATGCCCCTTGAAGTGCATTTGGTGCCATAATCCGGAAAGTCAAAGCAAGGGTAAAGAAATTTTATACGATAAAAGCAAATGTAGCTTGTGCGGGACCTGCATAAGGGCATGCCGGAACCAAGCCATAGAAATTAAGGGCAAGACCCTTATGACAAATATGGACAAGTGTAGCTTCAAGGGAGATTGCGTTTTTGCCTGCATAAATTCCGCCCGGCAGATTGCCGGAAAAGAATACACCCTGGATGAAGTTATGAAGGAAGTCCTGAAAGACAGGGTATTTTACAAAAACTCCGGGGGAGGAGTGACCTTGTCCGGAGGGGAACCCCTTATCCATGCTGAATTTGTAGAAGCCTTTTTAAAAGAATTAAAAAAGGAAAACATCCATACGGCCGTTGACACATGCGGTTATGGGGACTTTAAAGTTATTGAAAGGATAGCCGAATACACGGACCTTTTCCTGTATGACCTTAAAATAACGGATGATGAAAAGCATATACTCTATACGGGTGTTTCAAATAAAATAATTATCGACAATTTATTTAAATTATCAAAAATCCATGATAACATAAACTTGAGACTGCCTTTGATAGAAGGAATCAATGCCGATGAAAATCATATCTTGGAAGTGTTAAGGTTGATTAAGGGTATGAATATTAATAAAGTTAATCTTTTGCCTTATCATGATATAGCAAGGCACAAGTACGAAAAACTAGGCCGGCCTTTTGCAGGGAACATGGAAAAACCCGCAGACGAGAAGCTGATAAGATATAAAGAAATGTTTGAAAAAGAAGGATACATGGTTAAAATCGGAGGCTGATGACTAAAATGAGAGGTTATACGGAAAGAACAAAAAAATTAAGGGAAATAAGCACCACCACCCAACCCTCCATAAGCCTGGAAAGAGCTTTACTGGAAACGGAATTTTATGAGAAGTATTACGGCACGGTTGAAACCCCGGTGCTGAGGGCCTTGAATTTTAAGAATTACATGGAAAAAAGAAAGCTCTATATCGGGGAGGGTGAACTTATAGTCGGGGAAAAAAGCGAAGGACCCCAGGTGGCTCCCACCTTTCCTGAGCTTTGCTGCCATACCATAGAAGATATGACTGTCATGAATGACAGAAAATATATTAGTTTTAAAGTTAAGGAAGAAGACAAAAAACTCCAGGCGGAAAAAATCATCCCCTATTGGGAAAAACGGTCCATGAGGCATAAAATTCTTGAATCCATGACCCAGGAATGGAAGGATTGTTATGCTGCCGGCATGTTCACGGAATTCATGGAGCAAAGGGCTCCCGGACATACGGTTGCAGACGGGAAAATTTATCAAAAAGGCTTCCTTGATTTCAAGAGAGAAATAGAAGAAGAAATTGAAAAGCTGGATTTTTTAAATGACCCGGATGCCTACGACAAAAAAGCCCAGCTTGAAGGCATGGCCATATCATGTGACGCCATAATCATTTACGGCAAAAGGTATGCCCAATATGCCAGGGAATTGGCTTCAAAGGAAACAAATCCAAAAAGAAAAGAAGAATTATTGTGGATTGCAGGTAACTGCGACGTGGTGCCTGCCCATAAACCTGAGACCTTTGCCCAGGCCTTGCAGATGTACTGGTTTGTCCATATAGGTATAACCACGGAGCTTAATACCTGGGATTCCTTCTCACCGGGAAGGCTTGACCAGTATATTTACCCCTTCTATAAAAAGGAAAAGGAAGAAGGGACTATTGATTATGATAAGGCAAGAGAGCTGCTGGAATGTTTGTGGATAAAGTTCAACAACCAGCCCGCTCCTCCCAAGGTTGGAGTTACCCTTAAGGAAAGCGGAACTTACACGGACTTTGCAAATATAAACACCGGAGGTATAAATCCCTGGACGGGAGAAAACGGTGTTAATGAAATATCCTATATGATACTTGATGTTATGGATGAGATGAAGCTTCTCCAGCCAAGCTCAAATGTGCAGATAAGCGTTAAAACTCCTCATGAATTTTTGAAGAGGGCCGTTGAAATTTCAAGAAAGGGCTGGGGCCAGCCGGCATTTTACAACACGGAGGAACTGATCCAGGAGCTCTTGAATGCAGGCAAGTCCCTGGAGGACGCCCGGTTCGGAGGGGCCAGCGGATGTGTTGAAACAGGCTGCCACGGAAGGGAAGCCTATATCTTGACCGGATATTTGAATGTTCCCAAGGTGCTGGAGCTTACCCTTAACAATGGTTTTGACAGGTATACGGGCAAACAAATCGGTATAAAAACCGGAAATCCTGAAGACTTCAAGTCTTATGAAGACCTGTTCCATGCCTTTGTAAAACAGCTTAATTACATCATTGATGTCAAAATAAGAGGAAACAATGTAATCGAGAAACTATTTGCAAAGCACATGCCTTCAACCTTCATGTCAGTCTTGACTGACGGGTGCAAGGAAAGCGGCAGGGACTACAATGCAGGAGGAGCCAAGTACAACACCAGGTATATTCAGATTGTTGGAATAGCAACAATTACCGATTGCTTATCAGCCATAAAATACAATATATTTGACAATAAAAAGTTTACCATGGGCGACTTGCTGAAGGCCTTAGAGTCAAACTTTGAAGGATATGCCCACATCAGGAACTTGGTATTGAATCACACGCCCAAATACGGCAACGATGATGACTATGCAGATAATATAATGCTGGATATATTCACAAGAGTAAGGGACTTAATAAGGGGGAGAAAGACCGTTTGCGGGGGGACATACCAAATCGACATGTTGCCTACTACCTGCCACGTATACTTCGGGTCCGTAATGGGGGCTTCTCCGAACGGCAGGCTTGCAGGAAAACCCCTGGCAGACGGCATATCTCCCGAAAAAGGGGCAGATGTAAAAGGACCTACGGCAGTAATTAAATCCTGCGCCAAAATGGACCATTCATCAACGGGAGGAACTTTACTTAACCAAAAATTTACACCTTCCTCCATAGGAGGCCAGGAAGGAATAGAAAATGTGGCTTCTCTCATCAGGTCCTATTTCGAATTAGGTGGCCATCACATTCAGTTTAATGTAATAGACAGGCAAACCCTCCTGGATGCCCAAAAACACCCTGAGGAATACAAGGATTTGATTGTCAGGGTGGCAGGTTATTCGGATCATTTTAACAATCTGGAAAAGGCCCTCCAGGATGAAATAATTGAAAGAACCGAGCAAGCTTTCAACTAAAAGGTAATCCGGTACAGGAAAAATTTCATTTAGTTCAGGAAAAACAAAAAATATTTTCAAAAAGGTGTTGCATTTTATAAATCTCTATAATATAATGAGAGAAAATATACCCAACTAAATTAGTAGGAAATACGAGGAAGAAGGAAAGTAGCATATAAGGAATTTACAGAGAGAGTGTCTCAAGGCTGGAAGGATGCTCATTGGAATTGTATGTGAAGTGCCCTTTGGAGTACGGCACCGAATTAAGTAGGCTGCCGCGGAACCATCCGTTATAATGGAGTAGCATGATAGTGCTATATAGAGGGGGCTTTAGGCCAATTTGAGTGGAACCGCGGATTTCAATCCGTCTCATTTTTGAGGCGGATTTTTTAATTTAGTGGAGAATAAATAAAAGAAAGAAAGAGGTAATAGTATGGTATATAATAATCCTTTAGACTTAATAGGGAACACTCCGGTGGTAAAATTGCCGGGAGAAAATATTTATTTAAAAATGGAAAAATTCAATCCCGGCGGAAGTGTCAAGGACAGGGCCGCACTGGGAATGATTGAAGATGCTGAAGCTAAGGGTTATCTAAATAAAAACAGCATCATTGTGGAGCCTACCAGCGGGAATACAGGCATTGCACTGGCTTTAATCGGGAGGCTGAAAGGCTATAAGGTAATAATAGTAATGCCTGAAACCATGAGCGTGGAAAGAAGAAACATAATTGAAGCCCATGGGGCAACCCTCATTCTCACCGAAGGGTCAAAAGGAATGAGCGGAGCCATAGCAAGGGCTAATGAATTGGTGAAGAGCGATAAAAACTATTTTATGCCTGACCAGTTTAATAATCCTGCAAACCCCAAAATTCACTATGAGACTACTGGCCGGGAAATCATAAAGCAGTTAAGCGATCTGGATATATTTGCAGCCGGAGTCGGTACCGGTGGAACCATATCGGGAGTAGGAAAGAGACTGAAAGAATACAATAAAAAAATAATCGTTGCAGGAGCCGAGCCTGCAAAATCACCGGTATTGTCCGGTGGCAGCCCGTCACCTCACAAAATTCAGGGCATAGGGGCAGGTTTTATTCCGGGCACCTATAACGGAGACTACGTTGACGAAATAATTACGATAACCGATGAGGAAGCAATAGACACAGCAGTGGAGGTGTCAGCCCAGATTGGAATCCTCATAGGGGTATCATCGGGAGCAAATGTTGCAGCAGCAAGAAAATTGGCACAAAAATACGGCACCGACAAAAAGATTCTGACTATAGCTCCCGACGGAGGAGAAAAATATTTGTCCATAGTTAAGTATTAATTGAAAGGATGATGTCATTGATTAAATTTATTAAATCAATAATAGAAGAAATTGATTCCGTATTTGACAGGGATCCTGCCGCAAGGACCAGGATGGAAGTTTTGCTTTTGTATCCTCATATCAAGGCCTTGATAGCTCACAGGATTGCCCATAAATTATATTTAAAGAAAAGATATTTTCTGGCAAGGCTCATATCAAATATTGCCAGGCACAGGACCGGAATTGAAATTCATCCCGGGGCAACTATCGGAAAAGGCCTCTTCATTGACCACGGCATGGGCGTTGTAATAGGAGAAACAGCCGTTGTCGGGAACAATGTGACCATGTTCCACGGGGCTACCTTGGGAGGTACAGGAAACGAAAAAGGGAAAAGGCATCCTACGGTTGGTGACAATGTAGTTATAGGAGCATCGGCAAAAATTCTTGGAAACATTTATATTGCTTCAGGTACCAAGGTGGGGGCAAATTCTGTCGTACTGAAAAGTACCAGCCCTAATTCGACCGTCGTGGGCATTCCTGCCGAAGAAATAAAAAAAGGAAGCAAAATTATTCACCTGAACGAATACGCAATATAATCATTTGGGGACGGTTCTTTTCATTTTTAACAAATTAAAAAATAATAAAAATAACCGC
>DCDC01000167.1 GCA_002316225.1 Firmicutes bacterium UBA1065
ACTTGGTTTTATCAACCCTCCACACCAACGGGGCGGCAAAGACCATAGACAGGATAGTGGATGTCTTTCCTCCTTACCAGCAGCAACAGATAAGGGTACAGCTGGCAGCGGTTATCGAAGCCGTAATATCCCAGCAGCTCCTTCCAAAGGCAAGCGGCAAAGGAAGGGTTGCAGCCCACGAAGTGATGGTGGCAAGCCCCGCCATAAGGAACCTCATAAGGGAAGGCAAAATTCATCAGATAGATACAGTTATACAAACCAGCAGCGCCTTAGGCATGCAGACCATGGACACCTCCCTGGTCAACCTCTACAGAAGGGGAGAAATCACCAAGGAAACGGCAATCAGCCAGGCATATAACATTGACGAAATAAGAAAGAAATTATAAAGCAGGTGATTATATGCGTTACAAATACAAATCAATAGGAGCCGACGGCCGGGAGACGGAAGGCTTATACGTAGGAGACAGCGAAGCAGGGCTTATAAGCATGCTCAAGGAAAGAAAAGAGTTGGTCCTATTCATAGAGAGGGACATAGAAACCGAAGCCAAGATTGAAATATTTAAGCAGAAGGTCAAGAAAAAGGACCTGGCCCTCTTTTGCAGGCAGTTTTACACCATGATAAGCGCAGGATTAGGCATAGTGCCCTGCCTTGAGATATTGGTCGCCCAGACCGAAAACAAAACTTTCAGGAATGCAATAGCAGATACATATGAGGATGTACAAAAAGGGATGACCCTGTCACAATCTATGAAGGAGAATTCAGATGTATTTCCTACCTTATTGGTCAGCATGGTTGAGGCAGGAGAAGTGAGCGGTAACTTAGACACCATAATGCTTAGGATGGCAGAGCACTTTGAAAAGGAAACCAAAACTGAAAACAAGGTCAAGGCTGCTATGGTATATCCGGCTGTATTGGCAGTGGTTGCCATTGCTGTTGTTATATTCATGCTGATATTTATCATGCCCACTTTCGTAGGAATGTTTGAAGGAACCGGGACGGAACTACCCGGACTTACTAAGTTATTGTTAAATATAAGTAATTCATTGAAAAATCGTTGGTATATCTACATTGGGGCAGTAATTGCATTGGTAATCGGTATATCCTCCTACAAGAAAACAGACGGAGGAAGAAGGTTGTTTGACAGCCTCAAACTGAGACTTCCGGTAGTTAAGAATACCTCTACCATGCTTGCCACCTCAAGGTTTACAAGGACCTTGTCAACCCTTTTGTCATCGGGCATACCCCTCTTACAGGCAATGGAAGTGGTTGCCAGGGTTGTGAACAATTCTGTCATCGAAGAAAGGATAGAGGCAGGGATTGAAAGTATAAGAAAAGGAGTTACACTGTCAAGGACAGTAAAGGATGTAGGCATATTTCCCCCCATGGTGGATTCCATGATAAAAATAGGGGAAGAATCCGGTTCCCTGGATGAAATGCTCTTCAAGACCGCTGATTTCTACGACGAAGAAGTAGATACCAGCATACAAAAGCTTACATCCATGCTTGAACCTATCATGTTAGTGGTAATGGGCTTTGTAATAGGTTTCCTGGTAATTGCCATGTACCTGCCCATGTTTGACATGATGAAAACTGTGTAATGATTAAGGCTTTAATTAAAATTTATTATAAAGCAAAAAAATAAATAAAATAAAATGGAGGTAGAAAATGATTAAATTGTTTACAAAAAAAAGAAAAGGGTTCACCCTTATTGAACTGATTGTTGTTATTGCTATTTTGGGTATTTTAGCAGCGATAGCGATTCCGAGATTAGGAAATTTTAGAGATGATGCAGAAGAAAAATCAGCAGTAGCAACAGCAAGAACTATTGCTTCGGCAGTTGCCATGTATCAAGCAGCAAACGGTAATACAGATCAACCAGCGGTAAGTGATTTAACTGAGTATTTGAATGATGCAGCTGGATTGAGTGGTAAATTTACAATTAAATATAAGTCTAGTAGTGCTGGAGAGATAGAATCAATTACTACACCAAAAGGTACTTGGACACCTGGTAGTGATACAGTATCTCCATAATTATTCCATAACACCGGTGAGGACGGTTCTGAGAAGAATCCGAGGGGAAACCGTGCAAGGCACTTTGGAACAAAGGGCAACCAAGCCTGTCACCTAAGTTAATAACTTAGTGAATATTCTGGCAATATGAGTTAGTTAAGTATTATAATTAAATCATTTAAAGTAAATGATACAAGTAGTATAAGTAAGCCAGATGATGCTAAGCCAGATGGTGCGACATATGAAGTCTCTAATGGAAAAGTAACATCTACATACGGTACTAAGACATTAGTATGGGAACCATAATCTAAAATTTTGGTGCAAAAAATTGATTTGCCAGGCACAATCTTTATAAACGGCTATTGGTACAAAAATCGTTTATACTTAATTTCGTGAAAGCCAAAAACAAAAACGACTTATGACCTAAATGCCTGAAACTTCATGTCAGGATTAATTTAATAAATAATGTTAAGAACTAAATAGCCAAGCTATTTAGTTCTTGCCCCCTTTTTATATTATTAAGTTAGAATTTTCTTATTTTCGGAATAGGATTTATATTTTTTGATATTTAAGTTTGTTTTATTTTATCATATTTTAATAGAACATATAATGTTATTTCAGATTAATATCAGTTACACTTATAAATTTGAATACTATCAAAATTTGTTTGATTTATATAGATATTTATGTTTTGAATGCATTACAGGGGATATATATAAAGAAAAACTTAGGGGTGAGAAATATGGGTTTAAAATTTAAAAACAAAAGACAGGGGAGTGCCTTAATATTTGTTTTAATTGCATTTTTGGTTATCAGTATATTGGGCTCATCCATCATATTTATATTTAATTCAAACCTCAAACAGGCAAAACTCCAGCAGGATAACTTGGAAGCTTATTATTTGGCTTATTCGGGGGCGGAAATGGCTTATGCGTCACTTATGACCATATCGGCAGGCAAGTATAAATATACTGAAATAACGGACGGTAGAACATTAGAAGAAAATGACATAGAATACGGCAACGGCAAGATTAGTATTGTTGCCAAGAAATCTGACGATGAAGATTTTGAAGGCTGGATTGAAATAAAATCGACGGCTGTCTTGAACAGGAACAATTTGTCTTATACGAGGACACTATGTTTTAATCCCGAAGATCCATTCGATATATTATGGATTAATTAGAAGGATGTGAAGAAAATGAAAGTTAAAAAGGGGTTTACATTAGTTGAGTTATTAATTGCGTTAGCATTGGTATCACTGATAATTGTCACAGGCACAAATCCTTTGCTTGCAGGGGTGAAAGCCCATGCCATAACCATTGATGAATTTAATGTCCAGTCTAATACCAGGTACGTATCGGCGAAAATTAATACCATTATTCGAGATGCATCCGGTGTGTTTATTTTGCACCGGGTAGATGACGAAAACCTTACCGAAGAGTGGAACTATATAATGTTGAATGAAGATTCCACAAAATTATTGGAATATGTTTGGGACGATGTAAGCAAAACCCATATCCCGAGAGAGTTGATAGTGGGTATAAATGATGTAACTTTTGATCTGGAGTTTAAAAAGAATAATCCTCCCGATGTGGACAAGCTCTTGGAATTCTATTTGAATGTAAAGACCGGGGGAAAGGAAAGAGAGATTACTTCCGAACTGGAATCAAAAAATGCCCTCCAGGTCATAGACCGGTCCTATATGAATAAAGGAAATACATTGGCCTACAGGTATGATGCGAGATTGGATGAAGCTTCAAATGCACAGGCTGTCATAGCCATGGTCCTGGATACATCCGGGAGTATGGCTTATAACATGAACGGGAATTCCACAACCAACAATTCAAACAAGAGAATAACCAAGATGAAGGCTGAAGCTGTGAGACTTGTGGAATCTCTTGCGAAAAACAACAATATTTACATAAGCATCGTGCCCTTCAGCAGCACAGCCAACAACCCTAAGGAAATGCTGAAAGCAAACAGCAACTTATCAACCATAAGGAATCAAATTAACGGCCTGTCTGCTGACGGGGGAACAAACACCGGAGACGGAATCAGGAGAGGATTCTATAAAATAAAATACTTTAATGAAGAAGATGAAAATAAAAACAAAACCAATAAGAACTTTATGATTGTATTGGTGGACGGAGTTACGACCTTTGCAAGCGTAAATATGGTCAATGAGCAAGTTTCGACTCCTACATACCAAGGCTCCGAATATATTCTGGACGGTCATGTATATAAGTATGATACCTATAGTTCAAGGACAGTTCAAATTGATTACGGGGATACTTACAATGACGGAACTTATGAGTACTCAAAATACAGGCATAGAAGCAGGGATTTAGGTGAGACCATGATCAGCGGCGCTTTAAGAACGGAACCCTTTATCCAAAACAACACAGAGTATTTCTACAGCAGGACTTCCGGAAGCCGCTACTATTACAGGTCTTATGAACATGAATACAGAAGGTATATATACGAATATGACGGTGTAAAGCCGGGAGATTACGTTACAGGTGACAACAATATAGATAATAACAAGGCAAATGACAATACTTATTATTCCAACGGAAGATATGCAGGTAACGGGAGTAACTTGGACCCCTGGGGAACAGAGTATGTAAATGTTATTGGGGAGATGGTAAGAGAGTACAAGGAAGGTACCAATGAAGCAATAAAAGTTTATGTAATTGGATTTTCCGCAGTTCCCAAAGACCATAACAGCTTGGGCGATATAGCCATGGCGACAAGGGGGGACAAGGTCTTCTACGAAGCGGGAGATTCGGATGCCTTGGAAGAAATATTCAGGGCAATTCAAATGGAAATTACTGATGCCTTATGGCATATCGGAGGTCCTAATTAGGGGTAATCATGAAAAACAAAGGATTAACACTGATAGAAGTTATATTGTCATTAGCCCTCATAGGGTTGATAACCGTTACTTTCTTACCTATGATTACTTTTGGTGTCCAAAATATTTTTAAAACAGAGGATTTTACAAAAATCCTGTATAAATACCAAAAAAATGTGGAAGGAAGTATATCTGAACTGAGAGATGATGAACGTGACGGCTCCACTAAATTTACCGTGTTCGGAAAAGAAGTTAAAGGCCACAACATACATGTAAATGATGACCCAAGCGGTGAAGTTTACATGTTCTGGCCGAAAAGAACCGATGTTGAGCCCGTGCCCGAGATTGAATCACCTCCGGTTATAGATATAAGGAGAAACGGTACTAAGATTACTCTTACGCCGCCGGTAATCGATTTGCTGGATGATGCCATGAGTTTGTTTGTCAGGGAAATTGATATTACTCCGGCAACCAGTGACTTTTATCTGATGAGCGTTTACAGGTGGTACATGTCAACCGAAATGGACATCAGCCAAACCCCCAGCGCTGACCCGGATGATTATTTTGTTGTGAAAGAGTGGAATGAGGCAAAAAAACAATTGTCCTTCGAAGAATCGCAAAATTTAAAATTTATACCGAACATCAAAGATGCATATAACATAATGGAGTTTTCGGATGTCCAGGACGGCTTGAGCTTGAGTGACGAGGATTTTATCAATACCTTCGGCAACAGGTACATCCGTTACGGGGTTACCCCCTTTTCACTGAGAGGTGTTATAGGCAAAGAAGAAATCTCTAATGCGGTTTACGTGAGCGGGCCGAGAATAGAGCTTTTGCACGCTGTTTTTGAAGGCGGGGATAGGATTGTCCTGACCTTTAAGGAAGACATAACTGAGACTATTGATACCGGAAATATAAAGTTAAATGAATCTATCGGAGCCCCTTCTGCTGTATACAGGGATGATGCGGATTACAAGAGGCTGATAATGGAATTCGACAGTTTAGATACATCGGATGAAATTCCCGGCAACAAGCTAATGAGGGGAGCGGTCCTGTCAAGGCAGCACGGCAGGGTTTCAATCTGGTATAACGGTGTTGTTGAAGGTGAATTTACCATTTATCATGCACCCCCGGTACCTGTTACAGGGTTAACCATAGATGACGGAGATAATCTGAATATTGAAGTGGGTCAATCCCTAAATTTGACGGCAACCATAAGCCCCAATAATGCAACGGATAAAACCATAATCTGGTCATCCTCGGATCCGGATATTGTAAGTGTTGATGATGACGGGTTGATAACAGGTGTTGACGTCGGCGGTCCGGTTGTGATTAAGGCTACATCTGCTAACAACAGCGGCGCTTATGATGAAATTGACATAAATGTCATACCGACCGAGGAAATGGCTTTTGCGGAATTGGATGCGCTTTTGGATAGTATTAATGAACTGACGGTCAGAGGGCCGACAAACACCAGTCCCGTAATAGAAGCACCGGCTGACAGCGACGGGGTAACCTATAGATTGACTTCAGCCAGCCCTACCTCCGGTACCCCGAGAATAGTGATTAATGCTACGGGCAAGGAAGCTACCGTGACCAGACATAGCAGCTCAAACAGAGAGGGACAAATAAGACTAAGGGCCTCGAAATACGGTTATTCCCGAGAATCAGATGCCTTTACCGTAACAATACCAAGAAATCGTACTTCCGGTAGAGGAGCGGTAACGGTATATAAATAAAATCAAGGAGGAACCGATGACACTGCTAATCGTAATATACGGACTTATTATAGGTTCTTTCCTGAATGTTTTGATTTATCGCATACCAAGGGGTGAAAGCATTGCATGGCCGGGCTCCCATTGCCCGGCATGCGGCCACCCCCTCAGTTGGTATGATAATATACCCTTGTTTTCATATATGGTGCTGAGGGGTAAATGCAGGTACTGCGGGACCGGTATTTCAGCCGTCTACCCTCTAGTGGAAGCATCCAATGCCCTGCTTTATTTGATTATGTACGGCAGGTTCGGCTTTGGGGCTGATTTCATATTTTACTCCTTGATTTCATCAGTCCTCTTGGCTGCAGCTATTATAGACTTAAAGGAGATGATTATTCCTGACAGCTTAGTACTGAGTATATTGGTTTTAGCTCTTATGCATAAGGCGGCAAATTATTTTTTGTACGGCATATCTCCCCAATTAATCGGCAGCATATCGGGGATGTTGATTGCCGGAGGCCTTTTTGCAGCCATTGCCCTCATATCCCGGGGCGGCATGGGGGGAGGAGACATAACCCTCATAGGTGCCTTAGGATTTGTTTTGGGACTTAAATATGTATTATTGAATATATTTTTATCATTTATTTCGGGTGCAATCATTTCTGTATTTTTATTGGCCGCAAAAATTAAAAAGCGGAAAGACCCTGTCCCCTTCGGGCCATTTATAGTCTTGGGATTTTATATGACGGTTTTGTGGGGAAAGGATATTATAAATTTATATATTAATCTAATATTATAAGGGGTGATGACTTTGGGTTTATTCAATAAGAAAACGACCATTTCCATGGAGTTTTGTTCTGACAGGGTAAAGGTGGTTGTAGGAAGGTATCAAAAGAAGAATATCACTATCGACAAGTGCTTTTCAATACCGATTCCCGAAGATTTATATGAGGACGGGATAATTAAGGATACCAATAAGTATTTATATGAGTTGGAAAGAGGATTGTCGGAGAATAAGGTTACTCGCGGCGATGTCTACGGGGTAATAAATTCATCCAATATTATCATAAGAGAGATAAGTATTCCAAAGGTTGGAGCAAACCAGATAGGGGCAATTTTAAATTACCAGCTGGATGAATACCTGCCCGTTGATCCCCAGGCCTATGTTGTCCAGTATTTGCCTTTGGACACTGTTGAAGAGAATGGTGTTGAAAAGCAAAATTTAATGCTGATAGGAGTGCCTAAGAGTATTATCGAGCCCCATTTTAATTTATTGCAGAATTTAGGGTTGAAACCTTTGGTGCTGGATTATGCCGGCAATGCCATAACTAAGTTAATCAGGTTCAATGACAGCATAAACGGGGTGTACGACAAGAATATTACCATCGCTTGCGTGGATTTGGAGCATGAGAGCACTACCCTTAACATAATTGAAAAAGGGATGATGAGCATATCAAGGGTTGTAAAGGAAGAAATCAGGCCCATTATCTATGAAGATGCGGCTTTGACTTCTGATGAAGCCTCCTGGCCGGTTGAGGGCAATGAGCCGTTTGAACAGGATAATTCGGCGGTTTCGGGACTTAAGAGAAATTTAGGAGTTATACTTGACGGAATTGATATAGTATTCAGATACTACAGCTCCAGAGAAACGGAAAATGATATTGATTTGATCCTGCTTCACGGCTACTATTCCAATATAGACGGCATAGAAAACCTCATAGGCAATTTTTTTGAAATCCCCTGTGTTAAGCTGAATGTTTTAGATAAAGTTAAATTTTATGGAGACCTGGCAGATTATGCCAATGCCATAGGCGGTCTAATAAGAGTGAGCGGGGTGAAGTGATGGTAGATCTTAATTTTTTCGAACCCTATGTGGAAAGACGGGAATTAAAGTTTGACAGAAATGCTTTATTGTATATTGTTTTGGGTCTTTGCATAATCGGAATTGCGGCACTGGGAGCCTTTAACCAGCTTCAGATAAATTCGCTGCGAAGTCAGGCCGCCGGCAGGCGCCAAATTGCGGAAGAACCGAAAACGCTGGAAAAGTACAAACAAATAAAAGAGCTGGAAAACCAGATGGCTGTCTTTAAGGAAGAAATGGACAAGATTGTCAAAATGGACAAAAATATTGCCAAATCCAATATTATCAGCGAGGCTTTGATATTTGAAATTAAATCAAAGATGCCGGAGAATTTGTTTTTAACTAATTTTAATGCTGAAGGCAGGGACATGGAAATTACGGGGGTCGCTAAGGATACTAATTCTATTGCGGAGTTCAGCAAAAGCTTAAGAGATATAAATGATGTTGAATCCGTATTTATATCAAGCATCGAAAATCTGGAAGGCAATTATAACTTTGTTTTAAATACTACTTTTAAGGATGTGAATATAGATGAAGAAGCTGAAGAGTAGTAATATTAAATTAAGACCCCTGACTAAAAGCGAAAAAACACTGCTTACCTTGCTGGTTATTGCATTGATTGTTTATTTGGCAAACCGCTTCCTCCTTGTTCCCCAGACGGAAAAGATAAGGAGTTTGGAAACCGAAATTGCAGAACTTGATAACCAAATAACCGATATGCAAAATATGATTAAGAAGGAAGACACCATTAAGAAGGAATGGGAAATGCTCCACAGGGAGAGGGATGAAATACTCAAGAACTATTTTCCCGTTTTGGACCAGGCACAGATATTATATTTGCTGAATGATTTAATTTCGGACGAGATGGTGACCATAAGCGAATTAAGTTTCAGCACTCCCGAAGAAGAAACCATAGGAGAAATGCCCGTTAAGAATATGAGTATTTCGGTACCCTACAGGGGCACCTATGATGGAACCATCGAGGTTGTCAAGGCTTTAAGCTCAAGCCCAAGAAGAATCGTTGTTGATAATCTATTGATGGAAAGGGGAAGCGATTCGGAAATCACCGGAAATATGTCCCTGAAGATATACAGCCTTGAAGGAATTGCCGATACCGACCCCGAAGTGATAGAGGTTGCGACCGTGGAAGGGCCGAGTGAAGGCTCACTGTTTGCTTCCTACGAGGGATATGTAGAAGGCAGCGGCGGCAGCGGAGGCGGAGGATCCGGCGGAGGCGGAGGTACTGCCATAGATGAAAAGGATTACGCCAAGGTCTACCTGCTCCATGACTTTGAAATCAGAAACTACAGCTTCATACCGTCAAATGAAAACATCAAAGGTGATGCAGAGCCTTCCACTATTAAGAAGTCCGGTAAGTATTCATTGAGGTTCGAGTACAATATTTTTGCCATAGGCCAGGAGAACAGGGCTTATGTGGATTTAGGCGCAAATATTACGTTTAATTATCCTCCCGACACTATAAGCATGTGGGTCAATGCCTTCGGGTATTCGCCGGGAACCCTGGGGTTGAGGTTCAGGACCCAGGATGGGCAGGATATTGATGTGGAAGTATCCAAGGGCATATCCTGGTTAGGCTGGTCGGAAGTAGAAGCTTCTCCGCCGAAGGATTTGAATTTGTATCCCTTGAAGCTTACTCATATATACTTTGAAATGCCATTTAACAGAGACGATGTAGGAGTCTTCATAATAGACAAGCTCCAGGCTTTCTATCCGGTAAATCAGGATTCGGCAGGGAATGTTCAGCCGGTATATGATTTCTATGTTGTTAAACCGGGAGACACCTTAACGGATATTTCGAGAAGGTTGTACGGCTCGGCAGCTTATGTGAATGAAATTATGAAAAATAACAGCTTGACTGCAGGGGATATATTGCCGGTAGGAAAAGTATTGGTTCTCGTAAGGAGGTAACAGATGAAAATTATATATAGATTTTTATCAATTTTGTTGGTTTTCATGGTCCTTTGCAGCAATGTAATGATTTATGCAGCCGAAGGTGATAGTTCAACCGGAGCAACAGATTATGCGACTTCTCTGGGCAGAACATTGGGTGAAATATACGGCGCCAGGGACTTCCAGAAGGGTGAGGCTAACAAATGGTCTAAAGCAGTACCTGACAGAAAAGAAGTCACTGCAATGTTTGATTTGGAAGACCAATCTTCAAGCTATGTAAGAACGTTTTATAGTCTTTTCAGGTCGGAATTTGAGGAAGGATATAAAGATGCTTATGATAAGGCCATGTTTGAGCCTGACCAGACTACCCTGGACCAGGGGGTAAGCGACGGCGGAAGCATCGGCTCCCTTTTGGGACAGACTAACGGCGTCAAGGATTATTACGCAGGCTATGATATTAATTTTAAGCGGGATTTGCCTTCGGAAAAGGAAATCAGGGATACATATAAATTGAGCAATGATTATGATGAGTACGAGGAAGGTTTTATTGTCGGATTCATAACAGCATATGAAGAATCCTACAATGATGCATACAGGGCAGCAAACATACAGCAAGCTTCCACAACCGTAACATCGGAATTCGTAACGATTGCCGGAGCTGCCGTAGGAACCCAGGACGGCAGGTTTACGGTTAATATTGAGCCCGGAACCTTTTATCATGATGTAAACGTGATAATCACTACTTATATAGATGCATATAAGAATCAAAACAAAAACTTTATCAAGGCATCGGACAGCTATAATGTCAAATTGATTAATTCATCGGGAATAGCAGATGAAAGCAAGACCATAGAATTAACTTTTGAATACTACGGTGATAAAATAGGCGGGGGCATATACAGGCAGCAGGGCTCCAGGTGGATGTATATACCTACCACTATTAAAGATAACCTGCTGGTTGCAGAGATTAGTGTCAATAGCTTAGGTTCAACCGGCACTACCTTCAGTGCATTCTTAGACAAGGATATCAAAATTTTGCGTGATGCAAGAGGACATTGGGCAAGCGACGAAATAGAGGCCTATGTGAGACGGGGCATAATCAGCGGCTATGCCGACAATACCTTTAAACCGGATAACAACATTTCAAGGGCTGAGTTTCTGACCCTCTTAAGCAGGGTTTACAATTGGAACACATCATGGTTTGGAGGCAGTGCAGCTTCCTTTAAGGATGCCGGTACCTTCGGCAGCTACTTGAATGTAATAAACTATGCTACCGGTCAAAAATATATATACGGCTATGATGACGGCACCTTTAAACCCGGCAACCCAATCTCATATACCGAAGTTGAAACAATCATGAACAGAGTTCTGCCCAACTGGAGTTTCAGGTGGGCCAATACGGCCAACAACATGCTTTACGAAAAGAAGGTCCGTTCCGACAGCTTTGACGGCATGAACAATAAAATCACCAGGGCAGAAGTAGTCTACATGCTCTACAAGATGACAAACTGATGCTACGGATGACAAGGTGACGTGTCATGACCCGCAGGGTGTCATTCTGAACTCAGTGAAGAATCTCATGAGATCCATCGCATATGCTCAGGATGAAAAGTAAATTTATGACTTCATTAAAATCATTTAAAGATTAGTGTGCAGAATTTCAATTAATGTGTGTTTTAATATTTAAAATATTACAAAAAACTACACAAAACCTGAATATCTAAGCAAAACTTCTACTTAAAATTGCTGTTTCCCAAAAATTATTCACACATTACTTGAAATTTTGAGCAAATGGATTTGTTTAGATCGCATGTAATGACAAGGGGACGAATGACAAGGGGACGGGGGTGATGTCATCAATTCGAGAACGAAAAGAACCGTCCCCAAAGATCGAAAAGAACCGTCCCCAAAAAAAATGTTTCACGAAAAATGGCGGTAAAAACCGTCATTTTTTATTGCAAATTGGAGATAAAAGCGTCTAACATATATGGAAAAAATTAGCAACAAATAATTTAATAATTTTAATAGTACGTAATTAAAAGTGGCTCTAAACTTAATCAATAAAACATTTAGTTAAATTGACTAAAGAGGGGGTCCATACTATAATAAAATTCCTAAACATGCAAAGAAGTAAATAAATAAAAGGAAAGAACCGCAAAAAGGGCAGAATAATGAATAGTTTATACAATTACCTAAAAATCGGAGAGATTCTGGTAAAGCAGAAGAATATAACACCATCAGATTTAAATAATGCTCTAAAGATGCAGGAGAAAACTTGTGGCAAGAAATTAGGGGCGATCCTTATTGAAAGCAACCATATAACGGAAAACATTCTGTTAAAGGCATTATCTGACCAGCTAAATATACAGGCGGTAGATTTAGATAATTATTATTTTAATCCAGATGCCGCCAGGCTCCTATCAGAAGCCACAGCCAGAAAAACTTGCTGTATGCCTTTAAGAATACGGGATGACAGAATTTTAGTCGCAATGGATGACCCTCTCAATATATTTCATGTAGAGGATGTTGAGGCGGAAACAGGGAAAAAGGCAGAAATTGTCCTTGCCTGCAAATCACAGATAATGAACTCCATAGAAAAACATATGGGGAGAAGAAGTGCAGAAAAAGCAGCCGAGGATTTTAACAAGGAAGTATCGTTGACTGCTGATGATGGGGATGAATGTGAAAATATTATCAGCATAAACAATGCGCCTGTTGTCAGGTTAATTGATTCATTGATAAATCAAGCCATCCAAACGGGGGCAAGCGATATTCACATCGAGCCTTTTGAAAACAGTTTAAGGGTGAGAATCAGGGTGGACGGAGACCTGCAGGAAATTCTTACCCCTTCAAAGCATATCATGTCGGCAATAGCAACCAGGGTTAAAATAATTGCAGGTATGGACATTGCAGAAAAACGGCTGCCTCAGGACGGAAGGATTGAAATGAAAATTGATGATTCGGTTGTTGATGTTCGGATTTCGGTCCTGCCTACCGTTTATGGAGAGAAAATAGCAATGCGCATACTGGACAGGAATAATTTTTTGAAAACCAAGGAAGAATTGGGTTTCACCCAGGACAATATGGAAAAATTCAATTCTTTGCTGGAAGTGCCAAACGGGATTGTTTTAGCCGCTGGACCTACGGGAAGCGGCAAAACAACCACCTTGTATGCGGCCCTGTATGAGCTGAATAAGCTGAATAAGAATATTATCACCATAGAGGACCCGGTTGAATATAAGATTGAAGGCATTAACCAGGTCCAGGTCAATACAAAGGCAGGCCTTTTATTTTCCACGGGGCTCAGGTCCATATTGAGGCAGGACCCGAATATTATCATGGTAGGCGAAATCAGGGATGAAGAAACGGCAGAAATCGCCGTAAGGGCAGCCATTACGGGACACATGGTGATTTCAACCATACATACCAATGATGCTGTTTCAACCATAATGCGACTAAGAGATATGGGGGTCAAGCCCTATTTGGTGGCTGCATCACTAAGGGGGATAGTGGCACAAAGGTTGGTGAAAAAGATTTGTTTAAACTGCAGGGAAGAGTATGGAGCAAGTGAAGCAGAGAAGAGACTGTTAGAGATAAAGGGGAGTCTTATCCTGCATAGGGGCAGAGGGTGCCCCAAATGCTATTACACAGGTTACAGCGGGAGAACAGCAATTCATGAGATTCTGAAAGTTGACAGGGTTATAAGGGATGCCATTCAAAATGGAAAGAGCAATGACGAGATTGAAAGACTGGCAGAAGGGGCAGGAATGAAAACCTTGAAGGACAATTGCAGGGAATTGGTCATATCCGGTATCACAAGCATGGAAGAATACATCCAAGTTGTCTATAAAATATGACAAGGGGACGTGACAAGGGGACGGGGGTAGCGTCATCCTGCGGGTCTTCAACTTCTACCTCTATATTCTTGATAAAGGCAGGGTCAAGGGCATTATCAGTGTCAATGAAGTTTGTATATAAGGAGAATTTAAATGGTTTCATATAAATGCAGTGTTATCGATACTTTCGGGAAAAAGCATAGTATTTCCCGTTCCGGGGATTCCCGAAAAGAAGTAATTGACTACTTAAAGCTTGAGAAGTATACGGTTGTGGAAGTAAAGCATAAACATTTTGCATATTCGGGGAGAATATTCTCAAAGAAAGTTAAGTCCAAGGATTTAGCCTTATTCTGCAAGCAGGTGCATGCAATGTTGAAGTCGGGCGTTACAATAGCAAACATCTTGGAAATCTTGAAACTCCAGACAGAAAACAGGAGGTTGAGAGACCACATAAGGTCAATGCATGAGGAACTGCAAAAAGGACATACATTTTCGGAAGCCTTGAGGCAGAGGAAGGGGGCATTTCCGGAGCTTTTCGTCAGTATGACGGAAGCCGGTGAATTAAGCGGCAATATGGATTTAATTATGGACAGGCTCTCAAAGCATTATGAAAAAGAGCATAAAATAGAAAACAAAATAATCTCGGCAATGATTTATCCTATTATTCTTTCTATAGTGTGTACTTTTGTAGTCTTCTTTCTCACAACGTCTGTAATGCCAACTTTTATTGAAATGTATGTGACTTCCGGGGTTTCTCTTCCCCGGCTGACAAGGATTCTAATTAGTTTTAGCGAGTTCCTAAAGCATTTTTGGTATTTTATTATCTTGGGTATGGTTGCTTTTGTGTTTATCATTTCTTATATTTTGAAAATACCTGATATTAAATTGAAAAAGGATTTTTTAAAACTCAGAATTCCACTAATAAAAAACCTGATAATCAAGGTGGCAGCCTCAAGGTTTTCAAGAACCTTAGCTACTTTGTCAGCCAGCGGAGTTTCACTTCTGAGTGCATTGGATACCGCATCCGGGGTGACAGGAAATCTTTATATATACAAGAAGGTCTTGGAAATAAAAGAAGATGTCAGAAGAGGACTGCCCCTATCCGCCTTGCTCCAAAATCAGGGAATTTTCCCTCCGATATTATGTCACATGGTTAAAATAGGGGAGGATTCGGGCTCCCTGGAAGAGGTATTGGACAAGGCGGCTGATTTCCAGGACGAAGAGATTGAAACAGCAATTTTGCGCCTGACAACTCTTCTTGAACCCGTAATGATAATAGTTATGGCAATTGTTATAGGGCTTATAGTTATTTCAATGGTTTTGCCTATGTTTGAAATGGTTAAAACAGTTAGGTGAAAATAAAATTCATTAATGAATTTTATTAATAGAAGTAAAAGGGGTGTTGGAAAATGTTAAGAGGCATTAATATGCCGCGTAAGAAGAGGGGGTTTACGCTGATTGAATTGATTGTGGTATTGGCAGTACTTGCTATAATTATGGCAATTGCTATACCGCAGTTCTCGGGGGTAAGAGAAGAAGCAAGGGTTGATGCCGATATGGCAACACTGGCAAGTATTGCTAAGTTGGCTGAGTTTGAGTATGTAAGACAGGATCTTGAATCTACAGGGGGAGATGCTCTTGAAGATCCATCATTAAGTCAATTGATTGCCGATAATTTTTCTGAGGATGAACTGTTCCAATCTAAAGATTTGAAAGGTGCCGATATTGAAAATATTGTAGTTTCATTTGATGAAGAAGGAAAAGTTACGGAATTTACTATTGGTGGAAATACATATACCTATAGTGATGGCAGATTTGCTGAAAACTAATAAATATGACACGCTGACAACAGCTTGTATGTGAAATGTCATCCTGAGTGAAACGAAGGATCCCATATAGGAGTGGTATTATGGCAATGTTTTTATCCTTTGAAATTAATAATAATATAAAAATCATCGAAGCTTCGAAGAAGGGTAGAACATTGTCCGTTTTAAGGTCTATGTCCATTGACGGTTCCTTTGTAGAGGATGGGAGAATACTTGACATGGACAGGACCGTCGATGCAATTAATGAGGAATTAATCAAGAGGGGAATAAAAACGAGGAAGGCAATTTTTCTAATCAATTCTAGCAGGATTATGATTAGAAGGATTAAGCTTCCTTTGCTAAAGAAGAAAAAAGAGATTTTGTCCATGATTCAAATAGAACTTCAGCAAAGGGTCAGGGCAGATTTAAGCAGGTATAAGATAATATATGAAGTATCTGATATTACAAGGGAGAAAAAAATAGCTTATGCCGAATATATCGTTTATTGTATACCGGAGGATTTGGTAAATAGCTGCTATAAACTTGCGGAAGGATTAAAGCTAAAATTGCTGGAAATTAGCATTATACCTTTATGTATCAATGAATTATATAAAAACAAGGGCATGATTAATGATTTTGTTTTAAACAAAAGGGGAATTGAAGCATTTGTCAATGTCAATGAAAACTCTGTTTCTTTTTCGGCTGTAAATAATGGGATTTGCGACTTTTACACCATATCGAAACCTATGGGAATTAACCTTGAAAAGGAAACTGAGTCACCTTCTTTTGATGTTAGCATTGTCATTACACAAATAGTAAAGCAAATCCGGTACTATTATTCTGTAAGCGGAAACAGGTCAATAGACAAAATTTATGTTTATGGCATAAATAATAAGAAAATCAATGAAGATATAAAAAGCAACTTGAAAATAAACAGTGAAAAAATCACCAGCATCTCATGTTTACCAAAAGAAAGCTTGCTAAATGGTTTTGAACTAAGCAAATACTTCAACAATGTTATAGCTTTGCTGTCCAATAACAAAGAATTGGCTAAAAACACAAATTCAAGATTAAAGCTTAAGAAAGGCTTTGCTTATGCTGCAATTGTTTCAATAATTGCAGCGATATCTTCGCTTTTGTTAGGGTTTATCAATAACCGGGCTGCCATGAAAAATGAAATGACAAAAATGACATCATATATTGATAACGCTGAAAACTACGAAGCCTACAGGGAGATCGAAGACATAAAAAGACAATCAGAATATTTGAAGCTCTATTTAAGCCGGGCTGAAGAGCTTAAGCTTGAAGTGGAGCAAAATGATTGTATTGATACAAGTCTGATAAGGGAGATTAACAGGCTGAAACCTTTTGAAACCAAGGTAACTTCAATTTATTCGGACAAGGAAGGGACACAGCTTTTATGCCTTTCTCCTTCTTTGAGTGAAGCTGCCTTGTTTTTTTCTCAATTAAGGGGGCTTGACCGGGTGGAAAAGGCTCATATGGCGTCAATTCAGTCAAAAACCGGTCAATCCTTTTCTTATTCCATAGTATTAAAGCTTAAGGGTGTGATTGATAATGAAGAAAAGTCTTAAAAACAAACCGCTGATATATGTAATTGTAATTGCAATATTAGTTTTATTAATATCCTTGAACCCTTTTAATCTGCCGTCAAACCTATCGGTCGGCCATGCATACGGGAACATTTACCATGAATATGAAAAAATGAATACGGATATAAAAATGAAGGACATGTACGAAGAAAATAAAAATAACCTGCTCAATAAGGTCAATAAATTAAACATAAATACCGAGATCCTCCATGATGAAATAATCACCGAATTGAATACCATCTCAAGGAAAAATAATATAGAACTGAACACCATCAAGTTCAGCGAGCTAATGCCCTGTCTCTCGGACAAGGCCGGTATCTGCATGAAGGTGACAGCGGAGTTTGACAGTGAACTCAATGAAATGCTTAGCTTTGTTGAGGATGTTAAAAACAGCAGATTAATGATTTCAGTCGAGGATATAAGTGCTTTGACAATCGAAAACGGGATTCATGCATCTGTTAACCTGATTGTTTATGCACTGCCCATGATACCGGATGCAGACTTATGAAAAGGATTGTTAATAACAGGGGATTGACATTAGTAGAAATAATAATGACCCTGGCCTTGCTTGGAGCCCTGATATGTCCTTTGATGAATTTATTGGTTATATCTCAGAAAATTAACTCGGAAGGCGAAAAAGAATTCATGGTATTTCAAACTGCTCAATATTATATGGAAGAAACACGGTCAATAGATGAAATTGATACGGGGCTTTTTCTATATAACGGGGAGAAAGGGTATTATGTTAGGAGCGTTTCCGGTGTCTTGGATAATTGCAACGTTGAAATAAGAGTAATCCCCGCCAGATACGGGATGCATTATATTGAGGTTGATATTATAAAAGACTATGAAGTAGTTTATGCTTTAAAAGGAAGTATAGTCTTTTGAACGAAGTACAAATATTAAAGGCTTCGGTTTGAATAATCTATGAGTATTGCTGTGTCATCGCTATAAATAACTTACATGCTGTCATTCTGAGAGCTTTAGCTCGAAGAATCTCATGAGATTCTTCGCCTTGCTAAGAACGACAAATCATTTCATGATTCATTCCGCAATTTTAATAGCGATGCTCAAAATTTCAATTAATGTGTGCTTTTTTTCTTAATTATTTCGATTATTCACACAATACTTGAAATTTTGAGCAAAATAACCACAAAAAAATGCATTTTTAAAAAAATATTCACACATTAATTGAAATTTTGAGCA
>DCDC01000098.1 GCA_002316225.1 Firmicutes bacterium UBA1065
AGAAAATTAGTTTCTATAGCCCTTCCCGGCATACCCACCGGGCTTTTTATTATACTGATCTTATCATCACTGGCATTAATATATGCTGATTTAAAATTTTGGTGAGCATCACATTCAAGAGTAGGGACAAATAAACTTGCAATTTGAAACCCGTCTGCTCCGGCTTCTTTAAGCTGGATGATATCATGCCTTGTCCTTATACCGCCGGCTGCAATTAAAGGAATCTTCACCTTATACTCATCTTCATAGCTCTTTAATAAAAGCTTTACTTCTTTAACGATATCAACTAAGGACATACATTTATTTTCAAGCAATTCTTCCATTTTAAAGCCTAAATGCCCCCCTGCCAGAGGCCCTTCAACCACTAAGGCATCGGGCAGCCTGTCTGCTTTCAAATAACTCCTTATAATAATTCTTGCGGCCTTTGCCGAAGATACTATGGGAACTATTTTTGTATCGGTACCCCTGACCAATCTTGGAAGGGCAAGGGGGAGGCCGGCACCTGATACGATTATATCTATCTTTTCTTCAAGAGCCTTTTTTACATAAAGTTCATAATTGTTCATGGCTGCCATGAAATTCATGGCTAATATTCCTTTTGTCTTCTCTCTTGCCTTTTTAATTTCCTTTTCTATGGCTCTTAAATTTGCTTTTACAGGGTCCCTTAAAAAGTCCGGCTCTCTGAAACCTATCTGGACGCCGGATATGGTTCCTATACCTCCTTCATTTGCAACTGCTGCCGCCAAGTTTGAAAGAGAAACGCCTATTCCCATGCCTCCTTGAACTATGGGAATATCAGCTCTTAAATTTCCGATTGTCAATTCCTTTAATTCCATATGCCACCATTATTTTTATTTTCAATATATTTGATATTCAAAGTATATATCCCTTCCAACCTTTTGTCAAGAAAAAAAGGACCTTCCTTATAAAGTGAAGGAGGGTCCTTAATTAATTTTTATTTATTAACATATTCCTCGATGGAATTCTTTGTAAACTGCTGCTTTTCTTCTATTGCTTCCTGAATCATCATGTCCTTAACCTTCATGAGCCTTACCTGATTTCCCCTTTCATTCTCGTCCAGCTTCATCTGAATGTATTTGATTGTTTCTTCAATCTTGGGAATCATGATATATTCAAGAGCATTTACTCTTCTCCTGGTCTTTTCGATTTCAGCTGCAAGAAGTTGTACTTCTTTTTCTACAGCTGCCAATTTTAACAGCTCGGGGAAAATATTTGACAAGTTTTCGATTGCATTGTCAAGTTCAGCTGAAGTATTGGCAAAACCGTAAGGGTAGATATTTGCAGTGTCATCAGTTGTTGTATTAAAATTAAACACGGGGACATCTACACTCATTACATTTTTTCTGCCTACCTCTATGGTTACTCCCTGCTTGGGATACATGAGGGCTTCTTCCAAAACCTCCGAGGACATAACGGCACTGGCAATTACAAAGTTGGAATATACATCGCCTATATGGGCTTCAACCTGCTCACGCAGGGCCTTGTTTTCCCTTGCAAGCTCCAAAAATCTTTTCATGAGCTCGTCACGTTTGTCCTTCAACATTTTGTGACCTTTTACAGCCACCTTTAAACGTTTTTTCAAGGAGGTTAAAACCATTCTGGTAGGATTAACATTTAATCTTGCCACATAACCACCCCTATGCTATTCTTTTTTCGGATAATACTTTTCAAGATACTCATCTCTTATACGTTTTAATTCTGCCTTGGGAAGAAGGGTCAGCAAGTCCCATCCTATTTCCAGGGTTTCTTCTATAGTCCTGTTTGTTTCATATCCTTGAGATACATATCTTCTTTCAAATTCATCCGCAAACCTTGCAAAGTATTTATCGGTATCGGATAAGGCCGCTTCACCAAGGATGGCCATGAGTTCCTTTGCTTCCTTACCTCGGGCGTATGCAGCAAAGAGCTGGTTCAATACGTCAGAGTGGTCCTCCCTTGTTTTTCCCCTGCCTATACCCTTGTCTTTCAAACGGGACAGGGAAGGCAAAACGTCAATAGGAGGCTTAATATTCTTCCTGTAGAGTTCACGGGAAAGAATAATCTGTCCTTCCGTAATGTATCCGGTAAGGTCAGGAATGGGATGTGTTTTGTCATCTTCAGGCATGGTGAGTATGGGTATCATTGTTATAGATCCCTTATGGTCTTTTTTTCTTCCTGCCCTTTCATAAATCGTAGCTAAGTCTGTGTAAAGGTAGCCGGGGTATCCACGTCTGCCTGGTACTTCCTTACGGGCAGCCGATACTTCACGAAGGGCTTCCGCATAGTTTGTAATATCCGTCAATATTACCAGCACGTGCATGTCTTTGTCAAAAGCAAGATACTCGGCTGCCGTCAAAGCCACACGAGGTGTTGATATACGCTCTATAGCCGGGTCATCTGCCAGGTTCATGAACAGTACCGTCCTGTCGATTGCTCCCGTACGTCTGAAGTCGGTAATAAAGAAGTCAGCCTCTTCATAAGTAATACCGATAGCTGCAAATACAACGGCAAACTTGGAATCGGTACCTAAAACCTTTGACTGACGGGCTATTTGAGCCGCCAGGTTGGCATGGGGAAGACCGGAACCTGAGAAAATAGGCAGCTTTTGCCCTCTTACCAGAGTGTTCAAACCGTCTATGGCAGAAACACCTGTTTGAATAAATTCATTGGGATAGTCTCTTGCAGCGGGATTAATGGGAAGACCGTTAATATCCAGCCTCTTTTCCGGTATTATTTCGGGACCGTTGTCTAT
>DCDC01000114.1 GCA_002316225.1 Firmicutes bacterium UBA1065
AACCTTACGTTTACGGGAACATGTCAATGAGTTTTTCGGACATTTTTGAAAAATCGCTGTTCACGGGAACATATCTACGCAGGAAGTATATCAGCATAGCCCATTGAAACCTAAAATATGACTCTTGAGGAATAAGTCGTCTTCCTCCACTACTTTACTTTTTTGATTTTCAAGCATGTCTTTAGCAGATCATTCCTAAAGTCAATGTCAAATTCCCTGTAATGCTGGCTTTCTCCCCATTGCCGCATTGATTCATGTTCCGGATGCTTAAGGTCATTCCATGCTTCAAGAAATTCTTTGTAACCGCCAAAACCACCTACATCTTCCGGCGGACAAGCCCCCGCGCCTGCAAGTATTATAGGGTAACCAAACTCATAATCTTCAATGGTTTTTTCCAGTTCAATTTTATGTCTCCAATAATCGCCAAAGTCATAAATGTACTCAAGGGTCTTATATTTTTCCAGATAGTTATCAATTTTGACCGTTTGAGGCTGTCTAACGGTTGTTTCAATTATCCTGGCTATAATGCCATGAGGGTCTTCCTTTCTTGTTGGCTTTTTGCTTTTGTACTTGGCAGAGTAAAATTTAAATACCTCATAGGATTCTTCGTCATTTGTAATTCTGAGTTTCTCCTGCGGAAACTCAAATTCATAAAGATGATAATCCCGCCAACCCATTGAAAATTGTATTGTGTCATGCAGGCGTCTGAAGGTAACATCCGCCGGGATAACTACCCTTCTCCATATTAGTGGTTCGGAATCAATTAATTCGATTTTTATCTGAAAGGCTTTCATCACTTTCACCTGAATTCCTTTCCCGTTATTCTTTTAATCACTTTACAGAACTGCCTCCATTCTTCTGGAAACTTATTGTCGCCATATTTTCTGACGGTTCTCCCGTCTGTAATTATTTCAACGCTCCATTGAGTCCCGTCACAGACTCCGGGTTCTACGTATTTTGCTTTCCAGTTCAGCAGATTGATCTCTTTTAAACTCTTAATGAATTCTTCTGCAGTTTTATTTCGGATGGATCTTGTACTGGTTTTTTCAGAACCACCCTCTTTGAACAGCCATGTAGTTTTAAGATTTTTCAAATCAATATCTACATGATAATACCCGCCAAAGTAACCACCCACTGATGCTTTAAGCCCTTTAATCTGACCGTATATGATGTCAAGCACCTGCTCCCGGTTCCACTCATTTTTACAATCCTTGCAGTAGTATTCCGGACCGCCTTCTATAATGCAACAACCGCCCAATTTTACTTTTCCGGCTTCAGCTTCCTGAAAAAGCTTAAAACTCGGCATGCCATATACAATTTTAACCGAATTCTTAGACCCGCATTTAGGGCATTTTTTATAATTAACAGCCACTTTTCCGCACCTCTTTGCTACATAGCAGTCATTATTAATCCACTACTTCTTTGCCTTATCTATTTCTGAGGTCATACCTGATTTTTATAGTCGAACTATAACCGCTGGGAGTAGTATGTAAAACTTCATCACCAGGCATCATTTTCTCATACATAATCCTGCATATCTGCGGCATCCTGTTTTTCATACCCATCTGCTTATGAATATCCCCTGAAACCAAATCAATATAGTCCTCGCCTCGCAATTTTGCTTCCTGTAACAATTTTTCTATATACTGCCTTACATCATCGGCTGTTTTCCCTTGTGAACCCGTAGCTTCAACAGCCACCCTGACACTATCTTTTGCTCTTTGTACACGTGCTCTATGCCCCGTATTGTTTCTGTAACTATCGTTTCCAAATCTGGCAAGCCACACAACCCGCTCTAATTCTTCATCAGATAAAGGTTGTCCCAGCAAACCCTGTCTATTCCAAAGGCCGCTGTTTGCAATCTCAGGCACAGGGCTATGCAAACCAAGCCAATTGCTGCTCGGGCCAAATGATGAATGCCTGTTTAGTGATGCAATAATACCTTCTTCTAACCTCAATCGCTCAGCTTCTTTATCAACCGGAAAACAAACAAAGGTGATGTTATCTCTTAAATATCGGCTAATTTTTGCCTCAAGTTCAGTTTCAAGCCCTTCATTTATTAAGTGTCCATAGTTTCTTTCGTTTTCAGAATTATGCATATCAATTTCCCACACTTGTAAATATGGATCCGATGCCATTTTCAAAAAAGCCCTACCGATATTTTTACGGAAAATACTACCGTCAGCATCCTCTTTCACAAAGTGATCTCTTAATCTTTGCAACAAACGGTCTTGACCTCTATGGGTACCTACTCTGACTATTCTATCCATACCATGATAATTCTCGCCTTTTTCAAACATTATATATATACCATTTTTATAAGGAATACTGTTAATTATTGACCAATCCAGACGAGGCAAACTATTAAAAAGCATATGAAGAACCTTTGTTTTATCCGATTCTTTTTCAAGCTTAATCAATCTCTCTAACTCTGGAATCCATTCCCCTTGACGTTTACCTTTCAAAGGAAGCCAAAAATGATTCATATGGGGCAACAAATTTTCATGATAAACTTCACCAGCTAAAACAATAAACTCATCATGCTCTAGATCTGAAACCTTTCTTAATTCGTTTAGCACCATTTCTGCCCATGCACGGCGTTCCTGAGTACTTTTATCTTTCAAGGTTTCATTATAAGGTTCGATAATCATGTTCTCTGGTATTAAGCCATATTTTGCAGAAAGGATAAATATTTTATCTGCAATAAGCTTTGCAAAAGAAAAGGCCAGCTGAAACCGCGGACTTTCTGAATACAAATCTCTAGCTGGACATTTATATGCTTTTTTTATACTCGTGCATGAAATCAAAGCAATTCTCAATTCTTCATCCTCCCTAAT
>DCDC01000011.1 GCA_002316225.1 Firmicutes bacterium UBA1065
TTTGAGGATTTGCTTTTGCAAAATCATCGTTTACAAACAATACGGGGCTGTAATAATCCAATTCCTTGCCGTAGTCGGCAAAGTTCAGGAAATTTGTTTCCAATCCTTTAACCTTTGTTGCAATTCCGTCCCAGGCATAGTAAACCCATACCGAGTCAATATCCGTCTGCAGGGCTGTAATCACGTCTGTCACGGTGCTTGGAATCAATTCAATTTCATCAAAAGAGCCCCCGTCATCTTCGACTACCTTCTTGATAATGGCCAATTCTATGGGTAGGTTCCAGGTAGCATAATTGTGGCCCGGCAACTTGGACGGCCTGTCTATGCCGTCTTCTTTAAGGGATAGTATGCCTGAAGTGTTGTGTTGAATTATGGCAGCAACAGCAGTTATTGGCATGGGAGTATTGGAGGCGTAATTGGGAGCCAGGTAGTCCTGAAAACTGATTCCAAATTGAGCACCGCCGCCTCCAACTATGGCTTCGGCTCCTCCTTCCGGAGGCTGCATGATTGTTACTTCAAGCCCCTCTTCTTCAAAATATCCCTTGGCCTGGGCAACATAGAGGCCGGTATGGTTTGTATTGGGAGTCCAGTCCAATACAATATCGATTTTTTCGCTTTCTCCCCCTTGAGGGGTTTCCTGGGCGCACGATGTTAGCACAAATATGGATAAGACACCAAGAACTAGCAAGAATATAGCTTTATTTTTCACTTCACCGCATCCTTTCATTTATTTTTGTTTTCCCAAGGCATGAGAGCCTTTTTTAGGTATGATACCCCAAACATAAGCAAAAGACTTATGATTGATATGAAAAAAATAACAGCAAACATTTTGTCAAAGGAATATGATTTTCTCACCCTGGTCATGTAAACCCCAAGGCCAGACAACCCTCCCAGCCATTCGGCTATTACCGCTCCTACAACCGAATAGGATACGGATATTTTAAGACCCGAGAAAAAGTGGTTCAAAGCCCCGGGCAGTTTTATATGTACAAAGCTTTGCAACCTGGTTGCCCCCATGGCTTTTAAAAGGTCCAGGGCATCCCGGTCAGCCGAGTGAAAGCCTTCCAGGAGACTTACGGCAATAGGGAAAAAGGTAGTCAGTATGATAAGGGTTACCTTGGGCAACAAGCCGTAACCCAGCCATAAAACCAAAAGGGGAGCTATGGCTACCGTAGGTACAGTCTGGGTCAGGATGATTATTGGATATATAGATTTTTGAAACAGGTTGAATCTGTCCATCAATACGGCAATAACAAAACCTAAGGCCGTACCGATGACCAATCCCAACAAGGCCTCAGTCAAAGTCGTTCTGGCATGCCCCATAAGCAGGGAAATGTCATTTACAAAGGCCATCACCACATCAAGAGGAGAGGGCAGCATGTACTTGGGGACAAGGCCCGCCGATGACAAGGCCTGCCAAAGGGCTAAAATTAAAATGATGGTCAAAAGAGACGACGAATTATTGATGATGTTTTGAAACTTTTTCTTCAATTGTTAACACCCCGTCCTTGGGAGCCAAACTAATTTTTACATAAGCGGATACCTTGGGGGCTCCTGCTTTCAAGGCCACCAGCTGGCAGTTTTTGACGATTTCCATCAAGGTGTCGTAATCTCCCTCTACGGATGTTTCGCTGGGCCCCACAAAATAATTCAGTCCCGTTCCTTTAATATAATCAATTACTTCATCTACTATACGAACAACCTCTTGGTCCGATGATACATGGGGTAAAACTTGAATTGCAATATTAGCTTCCATGGCAACTCCTCCTTAATAATTTTCATCATAGCAAAAAACTCCCCTGACAATGGGGAGGTACGCATAATTGAATATTCAACTTATGTCATGTACTTTCCCTACGCCAGCATTATCTGGATCAGGTTCCAAACAGTTTAAACTGTTTCAGGGTTTTGAACATTAGAGTAGTTCGATCTCAGCCTAATTCATTAAGCTCCCCTTTAAACTGATAGTAGCACAGGCCATCTTAATTGTCAAATGAAAAAATAAAATATTAGAGACCGCAATTTTATGTGGTATAATAAGGCATAAGGAGAATTCGGAATAGGAAAAAGGAGAATTTTATGGCTGACGACTATATTAAATCAAGTTTTATCCTTGAGGATAAAGTAAAAATACAAGGTATACCCGCAATAATATTCAGACCGAAGGGAGTGAAAGAGCCCCCATCCATAGTATTCTATCACGGTTGGGGGTCATGCAAGGAATCTCAAAGAATGAGGGGATTTATCCTGGCTGCTGCAGGATATCAGGTTGTAATACCGGATGCAATCTACCATGGCGAAAGGAAGCCTTTGGACGATTATGGCAAGGAAGCGGCCATAGAATATTTTTGGGATGTAATATTTGCCAATATGGAAGAATACGCCACCCTTGAAAAAGAGTTAGTATTAAAATATAATGCGGATTCCGAAAAAATCGCAGTGATGGGCAATTCCATGGGAGGTTTTACGGCAGCGGGTATATTTACCTGGAATAAAAATATTAAAACCCTTATCGTATTTAACGGGTCCTGCTCCTGGGAAACCTTCAATAAGAATATAAATCCGGATATGACGGGAAAATTGGAAGAGCTTTCGAAAAAAGCAAGTGAAAAAGACCCCCTTAAGCATCTAAGCCTGTTAACAGACAGACCCATATTGATGCTTCACGGGGACAGCGACAGCTTAGTGCCGGTCCAGGGCCAAAGAGAGTTTTACGAGAAAATATCCCCCCTGTACCGGGACAAGGAAAGGATTAAATTGATTGAATACCCCCTCTTAAACCACTTCGTCACCACAAATATGATGGAGGAGAGCATAAATTGGCTGGGCAGGTATTTATAATCTTATTCATTTAAGATACGGAAGGCTTTTTTGTTATTCCTGTAAAGGGATTTAAAAACAGGGAAGAGCCTGTTGTAGATTTCCGTACAGGAGGTCCTGGGCTCATATTTCCTGTTGACCTTGATAAGTCTTTTTGATGCGGGAATGCTATCAATCATGTTAAGACCTACGGCTGCGATAATAGCCGCTCCTATGGCTCCTGCGTCCTGGGGCTTGTCAATACTTTCAATTTCCCTTCCCAGTACATCGGATAGCATTTGACAGGTGAGGGGGGCCAAGGCTCCTCCTCCGGCCAATCTTATGACGGGTTTTGTTTTGACCTTTTTTTCTATGGCCTCCAGCTGCCATTTCAAATGATAGCAAACCCCCTCCAGTACCGAGTGAATCATGTCTCTTTTGCCTGTTTCAAGGCCAAGGTTGAAAAACATGCCCCGGGCATAATGGTCTTCAAAGGGGCACCGGTTTCCATGGAGCCAGGGAGTGAAGATGACTCCGTTGCTTCCGGGGGGCACATCCTTTATTTTGTCAAGCATGAAATCATACATGCCTTTATAGATGCTTTCAGGGTCTTCCCACACCTTTTTTCCTTCCAAAAAGACCCCTATTTCATCTGCGGCCAGATGGTCCTTGACCCATTCAAGGCATTTGCCTGCAGTTTCCAGCTCGGCAAAGTAATTATAGCAGCCCGGGACAGCTCCCACTATGGAAGCAATCATGTTGTTTATATCAAGCTTTTGGTCTTTTACCACAACGGATACCCAGCCTGAAGTCCCCATGTAAATATGGGCTTCCCCTTCCTCAACGGCTCCTGCTCCCACTCCTATGAGGGATGCATCGCCGCCTCCGGAAAATACGGGGGTACCGGGTGCCAGGCCCAATTCTTGAGCGGCCTTGTCCCTAAGGAGACCTACTTTATCGGTGCTCTTGCATATGGCAGGCAAATGGTCCATATTGACCCCGAATAAATCGCACAATTCCTTGCTGAAGACCTTCCTGCCCTTCCTGGTATCACATAGGAGTGTGGCAAAGGCACTGTCTTCCGACATGGCGAACCGGCCTGTAGCCCTGCAAACCAAATAATCTTTTACGTCCAGCCATTTGTGGACTCTCATGAAAAGCTCCGGCTCATGGTTTTCGACCCACTTGTATTTCCAAACCGGGTCCTTGACGCTTGCGGAAACTGCCCCGCTTATAAGGACGGACCTAAGAAGCTTATAGGCATTTAAGCCTCCAATTTTGATGCCTGACATGATTCCCCTTTTCATTTCCTCATGTGCCCGGTTGTCCATGTAGCTCATGGCCCTTCTTACCGGATTCCCATTTTCATCGACTAAGACAAGGGCTTGCATCTGGGCGCAAAAAGATATACCGGCTATGGCTTCTTTTTTAATTCCCGAATTATTTATAACCGTTTGGGTGGTCTTGCACATGGCCTGCCACCACTGGTCCGGGTCCTGTTCCACACCCCCCTCGTCCAATACGTATAAATCGTATCTTGACATGGCGCTTTCAACCAGACTAATTTTGTCGGAAACTTCAAAGAGGCAGGTTTTGACACCGGTGGTGCCTACATCATAGGCAATTACATATATTGACATGGCCAGCTCCTTATTTAATATAATTTGGAATATTTTTTCAGGTATACAAGCCTCATGAGCAATGAGTCGAAAGTATTTATGGGTTTAAGGCTGTTAAAGGTTTTTGCCGTTAGATAAGCCGTTGAATTTTTTTTGACTATCATGCAGACGGCTTCAGCATCCTTTTTGTCCGTACCCCAGCATAAGGCGCCGGTATCTTTTATTAATACTGCAGAAGAGTGTTTCAGGGCTTTTATTATTTCTTTTTCGTCACTATCGCAAACCATGGCTTTCAAGCCGACTATCTGGGCAAAATCATCAAGGTAGGGTAGAAGGGGCCCGGATTCTTCGGCACACTTAAGGATTTGGGGGTTATTGCAAAAGGTTAAAAAGCCGCCTTTTTTATTTATAATTTCATCAATTACATCATAAATCCATGGGGGAGTTACAGAATCGCAATTCTTTTTCGAAGATATTTTACCACCCTTATCATTGATGAACCTTAAACATATTTCTTCTAATTTTCTTGCTGTTTCAAAAGCAGAGTCATAATCTTTTCCAAAACACAAGGCCCCGTGGTGTTTCAGGATTATTGCATGAGACCTTGTTTTTCTTAAAGTGTCGCCTGCATTTTTCCTGAGGGTCCTTGTACCCGGAAGGGCATATTTGGAGCAGAGAATTTTTTCTTGAAAACTATCCGAAACAAATTCACCGGGTACAGGTATTTCATCCAGGCCGGAAGCCGAAAGGGCGGAAGCGTAAACCTGATGGGTGTGGATTACAAAATTGATTTCAGGAAAGGTCCTGTATACCTCCCTGTGAATTCCCTTTTCTGATGAGGGCTTTACCGGGCCTTCATAGGACAGGTCATCTGTTTTAACCTCAACGATATCTTCAGGCCTCAAGGATGAATAGTCCCTGCCGCTTGGTGTTATGGCAAAGCTTTCATCATCTATCCGGCAGCTTATATTACCCCAGGTCCTGGCTATAAGACCGGATTCCAAGAGTTCAAGCCCTGCTTTTACGACCGATTTTTTCGCATCATAAGCATTCATTGCAACCTCACCCTATTATCTCCACATTTCGGAAGACACGCTCAAAGCGGTCCAATATATCCGGCAGCATTTCGTCCCGGTAGGCCGCATTGGTATAAAGGCGGCTGCCTGCCAGGGTGATTATTCCTTCTGCCGTGTAAGCTGCCCCCATATGTTCCATTTCACGCTTCCTGACTGATGTTTCGTTTATTATTTCTTTTATCTTCCAGGGTTTTGACCAGTCTATGGCAAAGTGCATGGTGCCGACGGTTTCAAGATGGCAGATGGAGCCTTGGTTGAAGGCCACGAAAGGAAGCTTGTATTTGTCTATTAGTTTTTGAAGGCCAAGGATTAGCTTGTCACCAAACTGGCCTGCTTTTTCTGCGGCCCCTGTTTTTTCTATTTCACACAAGGTGTAAAAGCCTGCCACACAGCTTAAAGGGGTGGCCGCCATGGTTCCGCCCACCAATGCTTTTTTGTGTTTAGCATCTCCGCTTATGCCGGATGAAAGGTATTTCATTACTTCTTTTTTTCCTCCCAGTCCTCCCGCTCCCGGATAACCTCCGGCCACTACTTTTCCAAATACGGTCAGATCCGGAGACACTCCGAAATATCCCTGGGCGCCTCCCATTCCTAATCTGAAGCCGGTAACGACCTCATCAAATATTAAGAGGGCCCCGTATTTTCTGCATAAGTCTTCAACTCCCTTGTTGAATTCAAAGTCCACAGGCCTGGTTCCGCTTTCGGGTCCTACCGGCTCAATCAATACAGCCGCCGTTCCTCCCCGGAATTGGTTTAATTTTAATTTCCTTTCCAGGTCATTCAAGTCGTTGGGGAAGAATTCCTGGGTGTATTTAAAGATGTGCCTGGGAACACCGTTTGCCTGGGTCCATTTGGAGCCGGGTATCCTTATGCCGTAGGCTAATTGGTCGCTCCAGCCATGATAAGCCCCGCCCATCTTCAGGATGTTTTTCTTTTTTGTGGCCAGCCGGGCAACCCGAATGGCTGCCATGCAGGCTTCAGTACCTGACCCAAGCATCCTGAACATTTCCACAGAAGGCATTGAATCTGAGATTTTCTTTGCCAATTTATATTCATATTCATGGAAAAGACCGGTTGAAGGCCCGCAAGAGTTCAAGAGTTCTATAACCTTTTCCCTGACGGAGGGAGGGTTGCTGCCAAGTACCGTGGGGCCTCCGGCCTGTAAAAAATCATAATATCGGTTGCCGTCAATATCATAAAGATAGCAGCCTTCAGCTTTTTCAATTACCAGTGGGAAGGGGTGGTTAAAGGCAAGGTTGTGCTGGACACCTCCCGGTATAATTTCCTTCGCGGTATTTATCATTTCCTTTGATTTTGAACATTTCTTGTCAAAGTATTCCTTTTCGTACTTTTCCAAAGCATCCCTGCGGATGGAGAAAATAGGTTTTTTAATCAGTTCGTCCAGGTCTTGAGTAATTTTCTTGGCATCGGGATATTTTGACATGGCATAAGAGTTCATTGCATACCTCCATGAATACCTGCTTATTCTATGTTATTATGAAAAATTGTTTTTATAATAAGAAATTAGGGAACTTCATCACAGAATGTCCCCTAATTATGTACTTACTCTTTTACTATTTGGTATTTGCCTCTTACCATGAAAATGGCATAGTTGTTGGTATAGGCGCCGCGCCCGTCATCCCTGGGAACTATCATCAGGTGATTGGCAACAAACTCGGCACCGGAAGCAAAATCCCTGCCTGCGGTAACGTTGGCTATACCGCCTAATTCGCTGCCTATTACATAAGCCTTGCCACCTCTTAATATAAGTTCCGTTCCTGCTCCGGCAATAAGCTTTTCACCGGCATAAATTTCAACAACCTCCAGGGCAGTAGAAGAGCCAATACTGCCGGATGCCAGTTTATCGACTTTTTCCTGCAAATCTTGTATTTTATCCAACTTGTATTCGCTGATCAAGCCTTTTATGCGGTCGTTGAGGTAGCTGAGAACTACTATGGGATCGCTGGAATCTCCGGGGGCGGCATAGATTACCGCTGTAAAAGCCACTGCCAAAATTAGTGCAAAAATTATTATCTTTTTCAATTTAACAACTCCCTTGCAGATATATTGACATTTTACCTTAAATAAGGATAAATTTCAACACAAAACAATGAAAACCATAGAATTTAAGTGAATGAGTCGAACTTTGCATTGAATTAACTCAGACCGGATGATATAATTGCAAAAGATTAAGAGATAAATATAAAGAAGGATGGACTTATGTATAAATTATGCATGTCGGTAAACAGACTGTTTAAACTGCCGGTACACCCCTTTAATTTACATAACGAAGGCAAAAAAACCTACGCCCAATGGCAGTATGAAAAGGGTTTTGAAACCATAAAGTTCTACCTAAAGCACTCTACAACCGATGAAATGTTTAAGGATAAGGCGGTCCTGGACATAGGGTGCGGAGCCGGAGGAAAAACTGTTTATTATGCTTCTTTGGGGGTAAAAAGAATAACAGGTCTTGAAATTTTGGGAAAATACAGGGAAGAGGCGGAAAACCTGGCGAAGGAAAATAATTTGGCGGATAAGTTTGCCTTCGTCCGGGGGGATGCCGCAGACATGCCCTTTGATGACGAAACCTTCGATACCATCATCATGAATGATGCCATGGAGCATGTGGCTGAGCCTGAAAAAGTCATTGAAGAATGCTACCGGGTTTTAAAAAAAGGGGGCAGGCTATATCTTAACTTCCCTCCCTATAACCATCCTTACGGGGCCCATTTGAGCGATGCCATAGGAATACCCTGGGTACATGTGTTTTTCAGTGAAAAAACCCTTATAAAAGCCTACAAGGAGCTGGTTAAAGACCTGCCTGACGGACAAGAAAGGATAAAGTTCAGGATAAGCAGGAAGGAAGACGGGACCGAATATTTTTCCTACATCAATAAAATGTCTATAAAAAGGGCAAATAAGATTTTACAAAAAAGCAGTTTTGAATTAGAATATTACAAAGAAGAGCCCTTGAGAAGCTTTTTCAGGTATCCGGCCAGGCTGCCATTTTTAAAAGAATTTTTGGTAAAAATGGTGGTTTGTGTCCTCAAAAAATGACCAAGGAGACGGTACTCAGAATAATACTTCTTGTCATCCTGAGCGAAGCGAAGGATCCTTTGATTGCAGGAGACGATTCTCAGGGGATAAATGGGATTAATGAAGGAAAAACAAATGGATAAATTAAGTATTATGGGTGTCAGAATCGACAACATATCCATGGATGAGGCTTTAAAGCTGGCGGAAAAAAAAATAGATAATGATGAAAAGTTTATCATTTATACTCCCAATACCGAAATAATAATGATGTGCCAAAAGGATGAGGAGTTCTTAAAGATAATCAACAAGTCGGACCTTAATGTACCTGACGGGGTAGGTCTGATTTATGCAGGTAAAATCAAAAAACATCCTTTGAAGGAAAAGGTAGCTGGCTATGACTTGTCGGTAAAATTGTTGAAACTGGCCCATGAGAAGGGGCTTAAGCTCTACGTGGTCGGCGGAAAACCGGGAGTAGCAGAAGCTGCCATGAAAAATGTTCAAAATACATATCCCGGCATTAAAATAGCCGGTGCCATGCACGGCTATTTCAAGGGGGCCCACTTGGGGCAAGGAGGCCACGAAGAAGAGCTGGAGCTTATTGAAGACATAAACAAGCAAAAGCCCCATATTCTATTTGTGGGCTTTGGTGCTAAAAAACAGGAACAATGGATAGAATATAACAAAGACTTGCTGAAGGCCAATGTGATAATCGGAAACGGGGGAACCCTGGACGGATTGGCAGGTTTTGTGAAAAGGGCCCCGGACATATTTATAAAGCTGGGCCTGGAATGGTTTTACAGGCTGATCAGGGAGCCTAAGAGGATAAAAAGGCAAATTGTCCTGCCTGTCTTCATGCTAAAAGTGATTTTCGGAAATAAAGATATAGTAAGAGAGATTTAAAAGGAGGAGAAAATGAAATTATTTATTGATACGGCCAACGTAGAAGAAATAAAGAAGGCCAATGATATGGGGGTTATATGCGGAGTTACGACAAATCCGTCCTTAATAGCAAAGGAAGGAAGAAATTTTGAGGATGTGGTAAAAGAGATAACTTCAATAGTGGACGGTCCCATCAGCGCGGAAGTAATCAGCCTGGACTCGGAAGGTATGATAAAAGAAGCCATGGAACTTTCCAAGATACATAAGAACATAGTCATTAAGATACCCATGACTCTTGAAGGCTTAAAAGCCGTGAAGGTTTTGAGCAGGGAAAAAATAAAGACCAATGTAACCTTGATATTTTCGGCCGGCCAGGCTCTTCTTGCAGCCAAGGCAGGAGCCACCTATGTGAGTCCTTTTGTTGGAAGGCTTGATGACATAGGTAATGACGGGATGAATATCATAAAAGAAACAGTGGAAATTTTTAAGAATTATGAAATTGATACTGAAATTATTGCTGCCAGCATAAGACATCCCATGCATGTCATTGAGGCTGCAAAATTAGGATGCCATATAGCCACTGTACCCTACAAGGTTTTAGTGCAGCTTACCAAGCATCCTTTAACCGACAAGGGAATAGACCAATTCTTAAAAGACTGGGAATCCGTACCTAAATAAAATATTGGGAGGAAAAATGAAACAGGATGATTTAAAGGTTATTGCCAAAAGATTGAGAAAAAATATCCTGACCATGATTTATCATGCAAAGTCAGGCCATCCGGGAGGTTCTCTTTCTGCGGTTGAAATAATGACATATCTGTATTTTAAGGAAATGAACATAGATTCACCCACGGATGACGGAAGAGACAGGTTTGTCTTGTCCAAGGGCCACGGAGCCCCGGTTTTATATGCCGTTTTGATGGAAAAGGGTTTTATCGGCAAAGACCTGATTCCAAGCTTAAGACAAATCGATTCTAAGCTTCAGGGCCATCCGGACATGAAAAAACTCCCGGGGTCAGGGGTTGAAGCATCTACCGGTTCCTTGGGCCAGGGGCTTTCGATAGCAAACGGGATGGCCCTTGCTTTTAAGCTTGACAAGAAGCCCAACAGGGTCTTTGCCCTCCTTGGAGACGGGGAGATTAACGAAGGTATGATATGGGAAGCAGCAATGCTTGCAGGCCACTATAAGCTTGACAACCTGACTGCAATACTGGACCACAACGGCCTCCAGATAGACGGTAAAAACGAAGATGTAATGACAATAATGCCCATAGACAAGAAATTTGAAGCCTTCGGATGGCATGTGATACATGCTGACGGACATGACTTCGACTCCCTGGAAAAAGCCTTTAAAGAAAGAAAAACCATCAAGGACAAACCTGTAATCATAATTGCCGACACAACCAAGGGCAAGGGTTGCTCCTTCATGGAAAACAAGGCAGAATGGCACGGCAAGGCCCCCAATGAAGAGGAATTCTGCAGGGCTATGGAGGAAATGGGAGATATAGGAGATAAAACGGAAGGAGGCGGATTAAATGGCTAAGGCAACAAGGGAAGCATACGGGGAAGCCTTAAAAAAACTGGCGGCTTCCAACCCCGATATTGTTGTATTGGATGCGGATTTGTCCGGCTCCACAAAGACATCGGAATTTAAAAAGGTAAGCCCCGAAAGGTTTTTCAATGTAGGAATTGCTGAGCAGAATTTAATAGGGACAGCAGCAGGCTTGGCCCTGGCAGGAAAAATTCCTTTTGCCAGCTCCTTTGCAATGTTTGCAGCAGGAAGGGCATTTGAAATCATAAGAAATACGGTGGCATATCCTGCCTTAAACGTAAAAATCGCGGCTACCCATGCCGGCCTTTCCGTAGGAGAGGACGGAGGTTCCCACCAGGCTATCGAAGACATAAGTCTGATGAGAAGCATCCCCAATATGACGGTTATCAGTCCTGCCGACAGCAGGGAGGCAGAGCAGGCTGTTTTAAAGGCAGCCGAATATGTTGGCCCTGTTTATATAAGACTGGGCAGGATGGCTGTTGATGATGTGTATGATGATTCCTATGTCTTTGAATTAGGCAAGGGAGTTTTATTGAGGGAAGGTAAGGATGTAACCATAATTGCCACGGGCCTTATGGTTCAGGAAGCCCTGAAAGCCCATGATATGCTTAAAGAGGACGGAATTGACGCAAGGCTTATAAATATCCACACTATAAAACCCATTGATACAGAAATCATAATCAAGGCAGCCAGGGAAACCGGGGCAATCGTCACGGCGGAAGAGCACAGTAACATTGGAGGTTTGGGAAGCGCGGTTTTGGAAGTTTTGTCGGATCAATGCCCGGTTCCAGTAAAGAGAGTGGGAATCCGTGATACATTCGGGGAATCGGGTAAGCCTAAAGACCTCCTTAAGAAATACGGGCTGACGGCTGAAGAAATTGCAGCACAAGCAAAAGAAGTATTGAAATTAAAATAAGAGCTTACTATCATCGAGAGAGTCCCAAAAAGGGGGCTCTCGTTTTTTATTGAATAATAAAAATATCTGCTATTTATAAAAATAATAAAAATATCCGCTCACGGTTCGGACACGAATAATTCTAAAGCTCATTCAGTCATAAAAATCCTACAGCTTGCGAACTCGCTCCGCTCAAACAACGCAAGCTGCTTAACGGATTTTTAACCTTCATTTGCTAAGAATTAGAACGATGTGTATACTCTTCCATTTAAGT
>DCDC01000005.1 GCA_002316225.1 Firmicutes bacterium UBA1065
TCCTGAGCGAATGCGAAGGATCTCATGTGATTTCTCGAGCTTAAGCTTTCAGAATTATACTATGGGGTACTCATAGCAATGACACTTATGTGTATTAATAGCATTGATATAAAAAATTTTGCAGGTTATAATAAATCAGGAGGGAAACCATGCAGAGAACAATTTTAAGCAGGAAAAACCTAATAACTTTATTAAACGGAATATTGTTGATTCAAGCATTTTTTGGTCACTATGTTTTGAAGAGCGAAGAAATAGCCGTGACGTCCCTGGTTTTTGCTTCGGTCCTTGGGCTTGCACCTATTGCAATTCAGGCTTACCAGGCATTGAGGGTTAAGGTTGTAAGCATAGATGTGCTGGTAACCATAGCTGTTACAGGAGCCTTTTTTATCAGAAACTTTGAAGAATCGGCAATAGTAACATTTTTGTTCTTATTTGGGGCATACTTGGAGCAACGCACATTGAATCAAACACGGTCTGCTATTAAGGAACTGACCGAGATGGCCCCGGAAAGTGCCTTGAAGCAAATGGATGACGGCGAATTTGAAGAAGTTGATGTGGATGAAGTGGATGTCGGTGACATCTTGCTGGTTAAGACAGGGGCAAAGGTTCCTGTTGACGGGACGGTTTTATCCGGAGAAGGTCATATTAACGAAGCAAGCATCACGGGTGAATCTATACCGGTGAGCAAAAGTAAAGGCTCCCAGGTATATGCGGGTACCATACTTGAAAATGGGACTCTTCAAATTGTTGCGGACCGGGTTGGAGAGGATACTACCTTCGGGAAAATAATCGAATTGGTGGAAGAAGCCCAGGATTCTAAATCGGAAGCCGAGCGTTTCATAGACAGGTTTTCCAAGTACTACACACCGGCTGTTCTTGTTCTGTCATTTATTGTATGGTTGTTTTCAAGGGATATTGAGCTAGCAATTACCATATTGGTGCTGGGGTGTCCCGGAGCCTTGGTTATAGGGGTTCCTGTTTCAAACGTTGCAGGTATAGGCAACGGGGCAAGACATGGAATTTTGCTTAAGGGCAGTGAAGTTTTTCATGATTTCAGCAGGGTTGATACGATTGTATTTGATAAGACAGGTACATTGACCATAGGTAACCCCAAGGTTGCCGACATAGAAATTTACGGTGATGATACCGATGAAATAATGGCCTACCTGGCCAGTGTCGAAAAAGAATCAGACCATCCCCTGGCAAAGGCGATAGTGGAATATATCGGTGATACTAAAACATATGATGTTGAAAAAACAGATGTGGTTAAGGGCGGCGGCATTGTTGCCCAAGTGAACGGGCACAGGGTTGCGGTCGGCAATGTAAAACTTATGAAGCAGGAATATGTAGATTTGGACGGAAATGCCCTTTATGACATTGCAAGATTTGAAAAAAGCGGGAACTCACTTGTTTTAATCTCGGTTGACGGTAAATTGAAGGCCCTATTGGGTATCCGAGACCAGGTCCGCCCCGGTGTAAAAAAAGATTTGCAAAAATTAAAGAAATTGGGTGTTAAAAACTTGGTGGTTCTTTCGGGGGACAATCAAGGAACGGTTGATTTGGTTGCTGATGAGTTGGGGCTTACGGAAGCCCACGGCCACATGCTCCCTGAAGATAAAGCCGCATATATAAAACAACTTATAGAAAAAGGCCATATAGTAGCGTTTGTCGGTGACGGGGTAAATGACAGCCCTTCAATTGCCCTTGCCCATATAGGAATTGCCATGGGAGGCGGTACCGATGTGGCAATCGAAACTTCCGATGTGGTGTTGATGAATTCGGATTTCAGCCGCCTACCTCATGCCCTTGGTTTGACAAAGGCTACAACGAGGAACATGTATCAAAATATTTTTATAGCGGTAGGTGTTGTCCTGATACTCCTATTCAGCGTATTTTTCAGTGAATGGATGAACATGTCCATAGGAATGCTTGTCCATGAAGGAAGCATACTGGTGGTAATATTAAACGGCATGAGACTGCTGAGATATAAGCTATAGCGAAGGATCTCAAGAGATCCTTCGGGCTAAAGCCCTCAGGATGACAATATGGGGTGTTCATAGCAATGACTATCTTTGTCATCCCAAGCGCTCGAAAGATCCGACGCACTGTCATCCTGAGCGAAGCGAAGGATCTCTTGAAATCCTTCGGACTAAAGCCCTCAGGATGACACAATGGAGAGAAGGATCTCATAAATAGCTCCTAAACAGAGCTATTTTTTTATATTCGATTGAGTGATTTCCAATTATAATGTTAATATAGATATAAGAAGCTTCTTAAAGGAGACCGTAATGAACGATGCGAAATTAGTTGATTTACTAAAGCATAATCCTTCCAAGGGTTTGGAATTGGCCGTTGATAAATACTCCGGATTGGTTAAGACGATTGTTGTAAGAATTATTGGATATGACAGGCAGGAGGACGTAGAAGAAACTGTTTCCGATGTATTTGTCGAGCTCTGGAAGTCAATTGACAACTTCGATTCGGAAAAAGGTCAGCTTAAAAACTACATAATTTCAATTGCACGATTTGTCAGTTTAAATACATACAATCGCAAAATATTGAAGCATGACTTGATTCCTTTGGAGGAAGATGAGTTTGAATTCGATGTGGACCTGGATAATGAAGTAAGTAAGTCCATTAATAAAGAAATAATCAAGGTAACAATCAAGAGTCTCCCCCATCCCGATAAGGATATATTTATCAGGAGATACTACCTGTTTGAATCGGTTAAGGAAATAGCCCAAAATCTTAACCTGACTCCCAAATCGGTTGAAAACAAGCTTTACAGGGGCAAGGAAAAGTTAAAGGCTGCCTTGATTGAAAATGGAATAATAATATGAGAAAGGATGTCTTCAATGAAAAAAATTCATGAGCTTTTGGATGACATAAATTTAGATTATATTAATATGGAAGATGAAAATTTAGATATAATTGAAAGCAATCTTACTAAAGAAGAAAGAAACAGGATTTTGCAAGGAACCTTAAATAAGGCAGGGCTTAAAAGGAAGACTTTCCTTGGCAGGAAATCCATCTTGCCCTTAGTTGCGGCAATGACCTTGGTTTTATCCTTCGCAGTGGTTTTTGCTCAAGGGGGATTATCAAATATATATTTTAAACTCTTCGGAGATTCAACCAGGTATGTGACCGAAATGGGAACGGTAATAGATAAGAGTTCCACAGCCAACGGCGTCACTTTAAATGTAGCAAGCATGGTGGGCGACGAAAATGCATTTTATATCATATTTGAGCTTATCAAAGAAAACGGTGAAAGCTTTGAAAATTCCGATTATATAGAGTTTGACAGGTTGTATCTGGACTTTAACAGCTCCGGCGGCTACACCTGGTACCAAATAGAAGATGATAATAAAAGCGACAATAAGACTACCTTTATATTAGCCGGCAATACAAAAAAGAAGGTGGCAGGCGACAAATTAACCTTAAGAGCCATTGATATCACGGAATACACCATAGAAGAGCCCGTGAACAAATTTGACCCCTATGATTTTCTGTCAAATAACCAAGATTTTATACAGCAAGAATTAGTGGAAAATTTGGAAAAATCGACAATTGAACCTGGAAATACTGACGAATACTCTCAAGAAGAATTGAAGAAAAATGAAGAAATGTATCGATTAACCCCGAATTATGTATTACCTTGGAAATATGCAAATATTTCCATGGAGGATGGCCTGGATGAAATATTCATAGATAATCTAGGTTTTGTCGAAAATAAATTATGCATCAGAATTGCCGAGGCCGATTCAGAAAATTACAGCATAGGTGCTATATATTTTACCAATGCCAACAACCCGGAAGACATCCTCTCCAATGAATTCATGTTTACTGAAGAAAGAGACGATATAAAATATTACTATTATATTTTTGATATTGAGAACATGGATGAACTGGAGAATTACAAGCTTTATTATGATATTGTCCACAAGCTGAGTTCTACGCCAGGAGAATGGAAAGTAACATTTAAGGCTGATTATAAAAACACGACCGAAACCAGAATAATTAATAAGGAAATAAATATAGGCGACAAAAGATACTGGGTCAAAAATATAAAAATATCCCCCATTGCCCTAAATGTAGAGTTAATAAACAATTTATCGGATAACTATAATAATCCGGTACATGATCTTCATGGAAAAGTATCGGTGCTAATGAAAGATGGAAACGAAATCGAAATATCAGGCAGCGGAGCTTCTACCAATGCTTTAGGCGCTTCCATAAACCTGATGTTTAAGCAACCTGTAAATACAGCAGATATAGATAAAATAATAATCTGGGACTTGGAAATAGAATATTAACTAATACAGGTATGTATCTTTGTTAAGATACACCGCAACGTGCATTGTTATGAACAACCCGTAAACTGTCATTGCTATGATACCCCATAGAGTCATCCTGAGGGTTTTCAGCCCTCAGGATGACATTTTTTTCCAAAAAGAACCGTCCCCTCCGGACACATACACCCTAAAATATTGCAATCAGCAAATTCTTTATATTTTCCGCCGCTTCCGGTGTAAAGAACAATTTCAAAATATATACGAAAATGGGCAGCAAAGTTGTCGATGCAAT
>DCDC01000135.1 GCA_002316225.1 Firmicutes bacterium UBA1065
GAGATTCTTCACTTGCGTTCAGAATGACACTGAACTGTACTTTCAGCAATGACAAATTGCTGATTTACGGCTCTTGTGTCATCATGAGCTATAGGGAAGGATCTCATTTTATTAATTGAATATTTTATTCTTTATCTCTTCAAATTCCATCATCTTTTCAAGGGAGAGCATTACGCTTAATTTTACGTGGTCATAGAAAAGGCCTCCCTGGATGTAGGCTGTGTAAGGGGGGCGTATGGGAGCGTCTGCGCTCAGTTCTATGGAAGAACCTGAAACAAATGCCCCGGAAGCCATTATCACCTGGTCTGCGTAACCGGGCATATCCCATGGTACCGGGGATACGTGCCCGTCTACCGGTGATGCTGCCTGCACGGCTTCACAAATTTTTATTACCATATCTTTGTTGTTGAATTTAATTGCCTGGATTATGTCGCTTCTTTCTTCATCAAGAGTCGGGGTTATTTCAAAACCCAAGGAAGCGTAAACTGCTCCGAACAAGAGGGCTCCCTTTACTGCTTCGCTCACTACGTGAGGGGCAAAAAACAAGCCCTGGAGGGTATTTCTCCCGGTTCCGAAGGTTAGTCCTATTTCTTTTCCAAGTCCCGGAGCCGTAAGCCGGTTGGCTATTCTGTCTATAATATGTTTTTTGCCTGCCACGTAACCTCCTGACAGGGCAATCCCCCCGCCGGGATTTTTAATCAGGGATCCCACAACCACATCTGCACCCACGTCCGAAGGCTCAAATTCATGAACAAATTCTCCGTAGCAATTATCAACCATTATATAAATGTTGGGATATACTTCCCTTATTTTTTCTATGGCAAACTTGATTTTTTTGATTGTTAAGGCAGGTCTGAAGCTGTAGCCTGTTGACCGCTGGATCATCAGGAGTTTGGTTTTCAAGGATACCGCTCTTAGAGCCCCTTCCCAGTCAATATCATTCTTGTAGAGGGGTATTTCCTTATATATTATACCTGCTTCCTTCAGGTTGTTTGGCTCATTCCCCTCTTCTCCCAACACGGTCAGCAGGGTGTCGTAAGGTCTTCCCGATATGGATATCACTTCGTCCCCTGGCTTAAGGATTCCTGACAAGGTCAAATACAGGGCATGGGTTCCGGATGCTATGGAAGGCCTCACCAGGGCATCTTCGGTATTAAATACCGATGCATATATTTTTTCGACCTTTTCCCTTCCCGGATCACCGTAGCCGTATCCCGTGTTCCAGTAAAAATGGGTATAATCAAGCCTGTGATCCTGCATGGCTTTAATGACCTTGAATTGATTTTTTTCTCTTATATTATCGATTTTCTCAAAATGCTTTTCCTTTATTTCCCTTTCAATTTTATTTACATAATTATAAACAGTTTCGCTGATGCCAAACTGTTTACACAATACATCTCCTGTAAACATTATTGCTCCTCTGTTTCACTGATGTTAAGTTTTACACGTTTTAAAGGCATTATTGATGTTATTGCATGCTTGTATATCATCTGCTGGCCCTTGTCTGTTTCAATGATAATGACATAGTTGTCAAAACCCGTGACTAGACCTGTCAACTTGTAGCCATTGTTCAAAAAAAGTGTTATGTTTGTTCTGTCCTTTCGCACGCTATTTAAAAATGAATCCTGTAAGTTAATAATACCTGCCATTCCCCTTCCTCCTTTAATTAAGCTTCATGTTCAAATAATCTATAATGTCTTTAATAGTATCATCAATTTTTTCCATATTATCCACACTGAACCATTTTACATTATCATCCTTTAAAAACCATGTAAACTGTCTTTTTGCGAACCTTCTTGTATTTCGTTTTAAAATACTTACTGCTTCATCATATTCCATGCTGCCTTCAAGATAGGCAATAATTTCCTTGTATCCTATCCCCTTCATGGACACTAAATCCTTGCTGTAACCTTTTTTAAGGAGGGACCTGACCTCGTCCACAAGACCCTTTTCAAGCATTTCATCCACCCTTTGATTAATCCTTTCATAGAGAAGCTTCCTCTCCATGGAAAGCCCTATCAGGATGCAATCATACCCGCTACTCGGTTTTCTTATGTCTGTATTTAATTCGGAAAATTTCCTTCCTGTAATGTCATATACCTCCAAGGCCCTTATAATCCTTTTAACATTGTTTTTATGTATCTTATCGCAAGCTGCAGGGTCAATTTTCATTAATTTTTCGTACAAGGCATCAGCCCCTTGCTCCTTGTAGAAAGAGGCATAATATTCCCTTATTTTTTTGTTTGATTTCACCTTGCCAAAGTCCAGGTCATATATGAGGGAATTTATGTAAAGACCGCTCCCCCCTACTATCAGTGGAATTTTATTTTCAGCCCAAAGCCTTTTCATTATTCTTTCAGCATCTCGTTTGAATTCCGAAACGGAATACTCCTGGTCAGGCTCGACTATATCGATCATGTGATGGATTATGCCTTGTTTTTCATCCTCGGTTACTTTTGCGGTTCCCACGTCCATACCCTTGTAGATCTGCATTGAATCTGCAGAGATAATTTCGGTATTTAGTTTTTTTGCAAGTTCGATGGATACATATGTCTTGCCTACAGCCGTAGGGCCTACCAGTGCGATTATTTTCTTCATTAGCTTACCTAACCTTGGATTCTTCCAAACATTTTCTCAATTTCATACCTGGTCATTTTAATTATCACAGGTCTTCCATGGGGACAGGTGTAGGGGTCAACCGTATTTTTCAGTTCCTTTAACAAGGCCAGGGCCTCGTCCCTGTGAAGCTTATCTCCCGATTTTACAGACTTGGTGCAGGCATTTTTGATTATTCTATCCATAACCAGGTCTAAACTTAGCTTTGCTGCCTCTTTTAAGGAATCCAGGATGGAGTAGAATACATCCTTTAAGCTTGAATCCTTGAATATGGCAGGGATGGAGGTTATCAGCACAGCATTGTTTCCAAAGCTTTCAACAGTTATTCCCATATCCTTAAATATTTCAATACCGGACATTGCCCTATGGTAATCATCATAAGACAAATTTATCACTTCCGGTATTATTTCCTGAATTAAGATTTCCCTGGCTTTATATTGCTTTAAAAACTTTTCATAATTAATTCTCTCATGGGCCGCATGCTGGTCAATCATAAACATTTGGGTTTTTTCATAGTTTTCGCAGATAATATAGGTATCCATGACTATCCCGACCAGGGAAAGGTCCGGAAGCCTGCTTTCCTCCCTTTCGGTCATTATGAAAGTTTCCTGCTCAAATTTTGGTTTTTCATAAGTTTTCGGCTCATCCTTAATAGGTATGTACTTTTCTTCCTTTATTAGTTCTTCAAAAATGTTGCCCTTTGTAAAGCCAAGTTCACTAATCTTTAAATTATCTGTTTTGTCAAAGATTTTAGTCTTATCCGTATTTTCTAAAGGTTCTTTTATAAGCAGGTCCTTTTTTACTTCCTTCATTATGCTGGTGGAATGAAGGGCTGAATAAACTGCATTCTTAACCTCATTTAAAACCAGGTCTTCGTTTTGGAACCTTACTTCGGTCTTGGCAGGATGAACATTGACATCAACCAAAGACGGAACCAGGTCTATCCTTAGAAAACATGCAGGATGTTTATCTTTTGGAAGGAGGGTTTCATAGGCAGCTTCTATGAAATAATTAATCCTTTTGTGCTTTATGACCCTGCCGTTTACAAATACAAGCTGGAGTTTGCGGTTACCCCTGTAATAGTTTAAATCTGTTGTATAGCCTGTAATGCTCAGATTATGGCTTTTGTAATCAACTCTTAATAGGGAGTTATAAAGGTCCTTTTCATACAGGCTTGATATGGTGTTTATGAAATCCGTTGTTTTTGGAGTTCTGAAGGCCATATTATTATTATTTATGTATTTGAATGAAATATACTCCCTGCTTAAAGCCAGGGCCATAACCGTGTCTGTTATGCTTGAACTTTCTGAAATATCGCTTTTTAAGAATTTCTTCCTGGCAGGGACATTGAAAAAGAGGTCGGTGACCGTAATCGTTGTTCCAACGGGACAGCCAATATCTTCCTTAGAATTTATTATACCGCCTTCCATTGTCATTTTAAGGCCGTAAATATCATCCTGAGTCCTGGTTATGATTTCAAGCCTGGACACGGCGGCTATGCTTGCCAGGGCTTCACCCCGAAAACCCAGGGTAAAAAGGGAATTCAAGTCTTCGGAGGAAGAAATTTTGCTGGTGCAGTGTCTTTTAAAGGCATTTTCAACCTGGTCCCTGTCAATGCCCCTACCGTTATCGGTCACCCGGATAAAGGTCTTGCCTCCGTTTTTTATTTCAATGGTTATTTCATCCGCACCGGCATCAACTGAATTCTCCACCAGTTCCTTGACTATGGACTTAGGGCTTTCTATAACTTCTCCGGCAGCTATTTTATTAATGGTTTCATTGTCCAACAAACGTATCAGAGTCATAGACCTTAATTCCTTTCTCTCTTAAGGCTAAATCTTTTTAGCCCTTTCAATTATATCATAAAGGAGTTTAAATGATTGCATGGGTGTTATATTTTCAATGTCGATACTCTTTATATTCTCAGCCAATTCTTTGTATTCCTTATTTATACCTTTTTCCGAGGTGTCCGGTTCGAAGAGGGAAACCTGGAAAGCATCGTTCACCCTGTTTTTTCTCCTGGCAAAGGGCTTGTTTATGTCGCTTTCATCAAGCTGCTTCAGTATTTCCTTGGCCCTTTCCACAACTTCTTCCGGAAGGCCGGCCAAATTAGCCACCTGGATTCCGTAGGACCTGTCAATGCTTCCTTCCTTGATTTTTCTCAAAAAAGTAATTTTGTCATTTTCTTCTTTTATCAAGATCTTGTAGTTTTTAACGCTCTTGAGCTTGCTCTCAAGTTCCGACAATTCATGATAATGGGTTGCAAAAAGGGTTTTGGCCTTAATTTTTTTGGTGATGTATTCCACAACACTCCAGGCTATGCTCAGGCCGTCATAGGTGCTTGTACCCCTTCCTATTTCATCCAATATCAAGAGGCTGTCGGAAGTAGCATTCTTAAGTATATATGAAACCTCGCTCATTTCCACCATGAAGGTGCTTTGACCCTGGGACAGGTCATCGGATGCACCCACCCGGGTGAAAATCTTATCTATGATGCAGATTTCAGCCTTCCTGGCAGGTACGAAGCTTCCTATGTGAGCCAAAAGGGCAATTAAGGCAACCTGCCTCATGTAAGTGGATTTTCCGGCCATATTGGGGCCGGTAATGATTGACATCCTGTATTCCTTGTTGTCTATATAGGTATCGTTAGGAACAAACATCTCATTTTTTATTATTTTTTCAATAACTGGGTGCCTGCCGTCAATAATGCTGATATAACCCTTATTGTTCATCTCCGGCCGCACATAATTATTTTTTACGGCTGCGATTGCAAGTGAATTAAGGACGTCTATAAGAGCAATATCATAAGCCGTTTCCTGAATCCTTCTGACGTGGCCCTTAATGTATTCTCTTACCTTCAAAAACAACTCATATTCCAACTTCATGATTTGTTCATCGGCATTTAATATCTTGGCTTCCATTTCCTTAAGCTCAGGGGTCACATACCTTTCGCAGTTTGCCAAGGTTTGCTTTCGTATGTAATGGTCGGGGACATCCTTTAAGTATGATTTTGTTACTTCAAGATAATAACCAAAAACTTTGTTATAACCGATTTTTAAATTCTTGATGCCCGTTGCTTCCCTTTCCTTGGACTGAAGGTTTGAAATCCAAGTCTTGCCGTTTATGGTTATTTCCTTTAATTCATCCAGCTCTTCATTGTAGCCTGCCTTAATAATCCCTCCCTCTTTGACTGACACAGGAGGATCATCAATGATTGCCTCATCTATTAAATCAAAAATATCCTTTAGCTCATCAAAATTTGTATAAATTTCAGCGAACAGCCCTGAAGTCAGGCCTGATAATTCAGCTTTTAAGTCGGGCAGGTTTGAAAGAGACTGTTTCAATGCATTCAGGTCCCTCCCGTTGCAATTCCCGTATACGATCCTGCTGAGAAGCCTTTCAATATCATAGACACTCTTCAGGTATTCCTTGATATTGTTGGATACCATTACATTTTTATATAATTCTTCAACTGCGTCAAGTCGAAGGTTAATATGCTTAATGTTCTTCAGTGGTTCTTCTATCCATTTTTTTAGAAGCCTCCCCCCCATGGCAGTCATGGTATTGTCAATGACATGGTACAAGGTCCCCGGTCCCTTTTTGCCTCTGATTGTTTCAATGAGCTCCAAATTCTTCCTTGTGCCGGAGTCAAGCTGCATGTAATCTCCAAGGGTATAAAATTTAAGCTTATTTATATGATCAAGGGATGTTTTTTGGGTCTCGTCCAAATATCTTAAAAGCATGCCCAATGACATGACTGCATGGTAATTATCCTGCAGCCCCAAGGAATCCAGGGATATGACTTTAAAATGCCTTAATATGGCGGTCTTGCAGTCTTCAAAGTTCAGCGGATTTCTTATATATATCTTCGGATCCAGGTTTTCGTCACCGGTAAACTGGTTTGAAATAATCTCCGAAGGTGAAATTTTGCTGATTTCTTCTATCAGGGGGTCATTAACCCTGTTTTTCAGGAAATCACTTAAGGATATATTCTCCGTTACAAAGAGCTCACCTGTTGAAATATCCGCATAGGACATGCCGAACCCCTTGTCCAGGTAAATGCAGCACAAATAATTATTGCTTTTTGCATCCAGCATCCCCTGGTCAATTATGGTCCCCGGGGTTATTACTCTTATGACATCGCGCTTTACTATTCCTTTGGCAAGAGAAGGGTCCTCAAGCTGCTCGCAGATTGCCACCTTGTAGCCGTTTTCAATAAGCTTGGAAATATATCCGTCAACGGCATGATAGGGAACCCCGCACATGGGAGCTCTTTCTTCCTGGCCGCAGTCCCTTCCCGTAAGTGCAATTTCCAAAACCCTTGAAGCAGTTATGGCATCGTCGAAAAACATTTCATAAAAATCTCCCAGCCTGAACATAAGGATACAGTCCCGGTACTGGTCTTTTATTGAAAAATACTGCTCCATCATGGGTGTGTATTTTGCCATTCTAAACCCCCTCACAAGCCTTTTCTTTATTGTTTAAACCCTTTTTACTCAACAAGGATTCCTTCCATATGGAAGGTTTTTGCCTCAGTTATTTTTACATTTACGATATGGCCAATAAGGTCACTGCTTCCTTCAAAATGAATCAGCTTAAATTGCCCTGTCCTGCCTGTCAATTTACCTTTCTCCACAGACTCCACCAAAACGGGAAAGACCTTGCCCGTGCATTTTTTGTTTTTTTCCAGTATTATGGGGTACAAAACATCCAAAAGCCTGTCAAAGCGTTCATGTTTTAGCTCATCCGGCACCTGGTTATCCATTTTGGCAGCAAGAGTTCCCTCCCTTACGGAATAGAGGAAGGTGAAGGCCGAATCAAACTGAACTTTCTTTACAATATCTATGGTCTCCTGGAAATCTTCCTCTGTTTCACCGGGAAAGCCCACAATAATGTCCGTGGTTATGGCAATATCAGGTACAGCCGATCTTAATTTTTCCACCAAGCTTAAATAATGTTCTCTTGTGTACTTGCGGTTCATCTGCTTAAGGACCTCATTGCTTCCGGCCTGAACAGGCAAGTGTATATGCTTGCATACCTTGTGGCATTCTTTTATGGCCTTTATCAATTCATCGGTCAAATCCTTGGGATGAGACGTCATGAAGCGAATACGCTCTATCCCGTCAATTTGATTTATTTCATATAAAAGGTCAGCAAAGGTAACCCTTTTGTCCAGCTTGCTTCCGTAAGAATTTACATTTTGGCCCAAAAGGGTCACTTCTTTACAACCATCTTCTGCCAAAGCTTTGATTTCACTTATTATATCATCCGGGTCCCTTGACTTTTCCCTGCC
>DCDC01000125.1 GCA_002316225.1 Firmicutes bacterium UBA1065
ATCACATTCCTAAATCATATTTTTATTTCTATGCGCCACTAATATTTATTGACACCCCTTAAAAAAGGAATATAATGAACTTAGAGTATTAATATAAATGAGTGTTAATAAATATAAGGGATGTGAGAATATGAAACAAATAAAACACTTAACAGCTTCAATGCTTATAATATCCATGCTCCTAACCATGTTTACACCCCTTTCCGCTTACGGAGAAAACGTTGTACAATAGAAAAACTCATTAAGGAAGTATTGCCGCTAGGGGCTGAAGTATATATACCAAAACCGGCAGAAGAGGATAAACCCTGGTACAAAGAATTATTTGAGGGCGTTGTAAACTTCTTTAAGGATATAGTATCATTCATTGCAAAGATTTATACTCAGGTCACCCAGGTCTATGAAAATATTAAAACAAAATTGATTATGGCAGCTGCAAGCCTATGTCCCATTCCCTCATTAAGGGATGAATTTGCCATGGCTCTAAGAGCTTTGGTCGATTACGGCCTGTCATCCATCGGTATTCCTCCTAAGTTTCCAAACTTTGAACAGCTGGCAGAAGGCAATATTGCATATCTTGCCCAGGTAGCACTTACAGAGGCAGGAGTCCCTGCCAATGAAATAACCGAAGCAATGACTGAAGAGGCAGCCAAGGGAATCGTAAGTAAATTCAAGGAAGCAGACAAAGAAAGCTATGATGAAAATCCGCTAGGGGCTCCTTTCCTCAAGTTAGATCCAAAAGCCTTGTATCAGCCGGCCTGCCTTGAAGTTGAGCTTGTAAACAATACAGATTACCCGACGGTTCCCGGCACCTTAGACTTAAATGTTGAATTCAGGCTAAATGAGCAGGGCCTGTATGCTACTTCATACGATCCTGTAGGACTTAACCTTACTGCAGATACCTATGAATACAGCTTCAACCCTTATACTGCTTCATATTCTGCTGCAGAATACTGGAAACACTTTGTTTACGGACTTAACGGCTATACGGTGGACTACAAGAAGGGAGGAATTTGGGATGAGGTAGCCATTTATGAGGTTTTCGCCCCTGTAGTAGATCTTAAGCTGCCTGTAGTTCCTGCCAAATCTTCCGTAAGAATAAAAATATATCTGGAACCGGGGGGATTTTCATTGACAAGCAGGTATCCGGATGCAGAACCGGCCCGCTACGAAGATTTCTACAACATGTATCAAAATAACGGAAACGCAGACTACACCTGGTTTAAAGTGACGACAAGCTTCCCGGAAGCAAGGGAGTATTACAGCAAAGTATTAATGGAAAATGGAGTAATTGGAATTCTTGACCCTAAAACCGACTACAAATACCATATGGATAATTCTTACAAAAGCAGTTTGGGAAGAGAAATTCAGATGCCTGTAAATATGGACTGGTAATAAGGAGAGGCCAATGCTGCTCTGAATTTAGAAAGCATTGAAATAAAAAGACGGTGTAGCGAAAGCTACGCCGTCTTTTGCTGTATAGTTATTGCTCTAACATACTGGGTGCACCTACTCGGGTGGTGGCGTCCATCATACGGATGAAGCAGGACAAAGAAGGAAGCCATAACCAAACAGAAGATAAAAATAATGCTAATATGGACGATATGTGGTATAATAAGGCAAATAATTAAGGAATAATTGTAATTTAAGGGAGAATCAAAGGAGTAATATTTGAAAACACTAGCTTTGGTCCTAGCAATAATAATGTTTTTAATTGGTCTTATCGGAACAATACTGCCTGCACTGCCTGGAGTTTTGCTGATATTTGGCGGCATGCTGGTGTATGGTTTCATGACTGGTTTCGCAAGCTTAAGTATATGGTTTTTTGTTATGCAACTGCTGGTTATGGCAGTTATTTTTATAGTTGATTTTATTGCATCTGTAGTCAGTACCAAGAAATATGGGGGAAGCAAGCAGGCTGCTTTTGGAGCTGCTGTTGGTACAATATTGGGAGTAATTATTTTAGGTCCTTTAGGAATCATAATAGGCCCCTTTGCCGGCTCTGTTGCAGCGGAAGTCCTCCTCGGCAAAGAAATAAAACAAGCCGTAAAAGTGGGATTTGGTTCCCTTGTAGGTGTTATGGGCGGAACTCTTTTTAAATTGGCAGCTGAAGCACTAATGATTATATATTTCTTTATGAGCATATAGAGATACATTTTTGTGAAATGAGATTAGAATCCTGCATCCAACTGCTTTAAGCGGCTTATTGCCACAAGCAATCATTAAAATCCTCAATGTAATGGCAGGTGTAGTCCTTATATACTTGGAATAAGGCTGTTGTTAAACAAATAGGGAATGGTAAATGCAAATCCATATGGTATAATAAGGTAAGTATATTCAGGCCGTAAGCATGGCAACAGGGCAAATAATTGTATTTAGGAGATTGATAAAATGTTTTTTAATTATATTGAAAAGAATATAAATAAAAAGCAGAAAATAATGAAAGAAAAAAGGAGATTTTCTAAATCAATAGCAACATTCGGCTTATTGCTTATATTATTTTTTATTTGTTTCCTTTTAGGAGGCTGTTCCCAAACAAATAATAAACGGCTCGAAAGAGATAGTGACCGTGAATTTGACAATGGAAGCGGGATATATTTTTACAGCATATCTGAAGAAAAGACCTCTGACCTTGCTAAACTCTGCAAGGTATGGGGACTTGCTAAATATTATCATCCTGAAGTGGTATCAGGAAACATTAATTGGGATTATGAACTTTTTCGCGTAATGCCTCATGTTTTGGAAGAAGGTGCGGATGTTAACTCTATTCTCTACCAATGGATTCATTCTTTTGACAGCGGTATATCTATTGGAAGTAAAGAACGGCAATACCAAATCCCCCAGGATATAATTCAACTCAGGCCTTCTACAGACTGGTGCAGGGACGAGAAATACCTGGGAGAGGATTTGAGCCATGAATTATCAAAGCTTTTGGATACCAATATTATCGAACGTGAAAATGCATACGTTAGTTTTAAAGATGATTCACCTTATCCCTTTATGGAAAACGAAAACCCGTATCCGGATATGAAGTTTGATGACACCGGCTACAGGCTGCTGGGCTTATTTCGATACTGGAATATAATAGAATATTATTATCCCTATAAGGATGTAATTGAAGAGGACTGGGACCAGGTCCTGTTAGAATTCATCCCAAAATTTGTACAAGGCTCCGATTATGAATCCTACCTTATGACCATATCCGAATTGACAACTAAGATACATGATTCCCATGCTGTTGTGGAAGATAAGAGAGGAGACACCATTTCCACCCGTTTTGGTTTATATAGATTTCCTGTTAATTTTGTTATAATCGATAATAAGGTTGTCATAAGCAAAGTAATCAAAAAATGCGGCCTTGAGCCTGGTGACATTGTACTGAAAGTTGGGGATAAAGACATAGAAGAAATACTGGATAACAGAAGAAAATACATATCTCAATCACGAGAAGATACGGGAAGCCTGATATACTATGATTTATTCCGAACTAATGAAAAGTATGCCGATGTCACTGTTATAAGAAACGGAAAGACTCTTGTCGTAAATGCAAAAGCCAGCCAAAAAAGAATCACTGTCAGCGTGGAAACCAGGACGCAAGCCATGGAAGGAGGCAAAATATACTATATAAATGGCAGTTTATTGAAGGCTGGAGAAATAGAAAGAACCGTTAATAAATGGTGGAATACCCAAGGTTTGATAGTAGACCTTAGAAATTATCCTTCCAAAGAAATTGCCTTTAAATTGGCGGAATACCTGATACCAACCAAAAAAGAATTCTTTATTGCCTCAATTCCTAATCGTGAGGTGCCTGGTGAATTTTATTATACCGTTCCTTATGTTTCGGGAAAACCGGAGGAAACAGACAATAGAACTTTGAAGGATGGAGTATATAAGGGAAAACTTGTGATTATTATTAATGAACGTACCATAAGCAGGGGAGAAACTACGGCCATGTCCCTTAAGAATACTCCGGGTTCAGTTGTCCTTGGAAGGCCTTCGGCTGGAGCTAACGGTGATGTGCGCCGTTTTACTTTACCGGGGAAAATATCGACCACGATAAGCGGGTTTGGCATATTCTACCCGGATAAAACACCAACCCAAAGAATAGGAATACAGCCTGATATTTATGTAGAACCTACCATTGAAGGAATTAAAGAAGGCAGAGATGAATATATTGAAAAAGCTATTGAAATTATTTTAAAAGAATGATAAAGTTGTATAAATTATTAGAAATTCATTGTGACATAGATTTATTAATTAACTTGGGGGAAGAATGATTTATAAGGGCTTTAAATTTGGGATGCTTTTGCAGCTTGCAATCGGCCCCATGTGCTTAATGGTATTTAACACCTCGGCTACATATGGTTTTTTGGTTGGTTTGTCCCTGGTTTTGGCAATAAGTCTTATAGATGGTTTGTACATAACCTTGTCCGGCCTTGGTATTGCTGCGATTATCAATAAAGATAAGATTAAATCCGCTATCAAAATTTTCGGATGCATTGTACTCTTGTGGTTTGGGACAAGCACCATAACCGGAGCTTTTGGGGTAAACTTGTTGCCTGATTTTAAGTTATTCTCCAATGTAACCAATAAAAATATTTTTATCAAGGGGCTGCTTCTCACCGCATCTAATCCCTTGACCATAATATTTTGGGGAGGTGTATTTTCGACCCAAGTTGCCGAAAACAATCTAAACAAAAAACAGCTTATTCTTTTCGGATTCGGCTGCGTCCTCTCCACATTGTTCTTTTTAACTCTTATATCTTTTTTAGGAAGTGTCTTAAGCGGCTTCCTGCCACAAACAATCATTAAAATTCTAAATGTAATGGTAGGTTTAGTCCTTATTTACTTTGGAATAAGACTATTATATAAAAAATAAATTTTTGAAATGCTAAAAGAATAAATAAAAAAGGAGATGCTGTTATGCCACTGAAAACACCGGAAGAATATATTGCTAGTTTGCGGGAGCTGAATACCCGTGTATACATGTTCGGTCAGAAGATCGACAATTGGGTGGATGACCCTATCATTCGACCGTCCATAAACTGTGTAGCCATGACCTATGCCCTGGCTCAAAAACCTGAGTATGAGGACCTTATGACGGCAACATCATCCTTAACGGGAAGAAAGATTAACCGTTTTACACATTTGCATCAATCTACGGAGGATCTGGTGAAAAAGGTGAAGATGCTTCGCCTCCTCGGCCAAAAAACTGCCTCCTGCTTCCAGCGCTGCGTAGGTATGGATGCCTTCAACGCCTTATACTCTACCACCTTTGAGATCGATGAAAAATATGGCACCAGTTATCATGAAAACTTCAAGAAATTTCTTACATATGTACAGGATAATGATCTTGTAGTGGACGGAGCCATGACCGACCCCAAGGGAGACCGTTCAAAAGCCCCTCACGAACAGAAAGATCCGGATATGTATGTTCATGTTGTGGAGAGACGCCAGGATGGTATCGTGGTTTGTGGTGCCAAGGCCCACCAGACGGGTGCTGTAAATTCTCACTGGCATGTTTTCATGCCCACCATTTCCATGAGTGAGGCAGATAAAGACTGGTCCCTATCCTTTGCCTGTCCTTCCGATGCAGAAGGTCTTTATATGATTTACGGCCGTCAGGCCAGTGATACCCGAAAGCTTGAAGGAAGTCCCATTGACTGCGGCAACAGTCTTTTCGGCGGCCAGGAAGCCTTGGTGGTACTTGACCATGTGTTTATCCCCAATGAGTATATTTTCCTGAACGGGGAATATGAATTTACCGGTATTCTGGTGGAACGCTTTGCCGGTTATCACAGGCAAAGTTACGGTGGCTGCAAGGTCGGCGTCGGAGACGTTATAATTGGTGCCGCTGCGATTATTGCAGAGCAGAACGGCGTTAATAAAGCCCATCACATTAAGGACAAGCTGATTGAGATGACCCATCTCAATGAAACCTTGTATTCATGCGGTATAGCCTGCTCCTGTGAAGGCTGCCCCACAAAGGCCGGAAATTACCAGATTGACCTTTTGCTGGCCAATGTTTGCAAGCAGAATGTCACCCGGTTCCCCTACGAAATTGTCCGCTTAGCTGAGGATATTGCGGGTGGTCTGATGGTGACCATGCCATCTCAGAAGGATTTTACCTCCAATACCGTTGTCGGCAAGAACGGCGAAACCATTGGTGATATATGCAACAAATACTTTGCCGGAAGTGATAAGTTCACGACCACAGATCGCCAGAAAATACTGCGCTTCTTGGAAAATATCTGTCTCGGTTCGGCAGCAGTCGGATATAGGACGGAATCTATGCACGGGGCCGGTTCCCCCCAGGCACAGCGCATCATGATTGCCCGTCAGAGCAACCTGGAAGCTAAGAAAGAAATGGCAAAGAAAATTACCGGAATCAAGTAAGAATGTTTTAAGTAAAATAGTATTGAGATTAAGCAAGCACCTGTAAAGTTAAGCTTTTTAGGTGCTTTTCTTGTTTAAAATAATGTAAAAAATTAAAACACAATACACTAGCAATATGTTATATTATATTTAGGACATCATTCATGGAGCTATCTTGCAAGGAACATAACAGGGTCTTGGAGGTATTATATGAAAATTAATATTGAGCGCTTAAAGTCTAGTTTAATCAATTTAGGTAAAATCGGATATGAAGAAGGCAAAGGCATTACAAGATCAGCTTTTACTCCCGAATATGAAGAAGCCAAGGCTTTTGTAAAAAAACTCATGGAAGAAGCAGGCCTTGATGTATATCAGGATCCTGTAGGCAATTTATTTGGCAGGCTTGATGGCAAGGATAAAAATAAGTCCATTTTGTTAGGTTCTCATATTGACAGCGTGCCCAACGGAGGAATGTTTGACGGTAATCTTGGGGTCCTGGCCGGAATAGAATGTATACGGACACTTAAAGAAAATAATTATGCTCCAAAACATTCCATAGAGGTTGTAGCTTTTATCGGTGAAGAAGGAACAGAAGTGGGCGGAACATTCGGCAGCAGGGTTTTTTCAGGTGAATTCAAGGCCGAGAAAGGTGATTTGGACTACCTTAAAACAGTCGGCATTACTGAAGAAGACTTACTTAAGGCAAAAAGAAATCCTGAAACTTTAAAATGTTATTTGGAACTTCATATTGAGCAGGGAAATATCCTTAATACCGAGAATTTTTCGATAGGGGTTGTTCAAGGAATAGTTGGCATTGCCCAATATAATGCCAAAGTAAGAGGGAAGGCAAATCATGCCGGCACCACACCCATGAATTTAAGGGATGATGCCTTGGTAAAGGCAAGCAGGGTTATCCTGAAAATTAATGAAATTGTCAATAAATTTGGAAGTCCCATGGTTGGAACGGTAGGCTATATAAAAGCTTATCCGGGGGCAGTGAATGTGATTCCGGGAGTGGTGGAATTCACTATTGAGTTAAGGGATATGGACAGAAAAAGAGTCTTGGATGCCATGGAAATGATTATGGAAAGCTGCAATAATTTAGATCTTGAAGTAGAAAGCCTGGGCTTTGAATGGGAAGTAAACCTCGATGAAGGGATGCAAAAACTTATTGAAGAATCCTGCATGGATTTGAATTACAGTTATAAATACATGGTGAGCGGTGCAGGTCATGATGCCAATCCCCTTTCAAAAATAACACCTTCCGGAATGATATTCATACCCAGCAAGGATGGCATCAGCCATTCCCCTGATGAATGGTCTGATTGGGCTGATGTGGAAAAGGGAGCCAATGTTTTGTTAAATACGGTATTGAAGGTTGACGGTGGGTTTGATATTTAATACAAAGACTTAGGAGTAATGAGCATGACAAACAGGTATCTTACAAAATCACGCTTTAAATTAGCGATGGAATGCCCGACCAAGCTTTACTACACGGGAAAAGAAGAATACATAAATCAAGACCTTGACGATCCCTTTCTTTTGGCTCTGGCAGAGGGAGGCTTTCAGGTAGGAGAATTGGCCAAGCATTACTTTCCCGGCGGCTATAATATTGAAACTTTGGACTATGTTGAAGCATTGAAAGAAACCAATAAGTTATTGCAAAAAGACAAGGTAACAATATATGAAGCTGCCATAATGTATGAAAAATTCTTCATACGGGCGGATATCTTGGTAAAGGACGGGAGAAACATCGAATTAATAGAGGTAAAGGCAAAATCATACGATGATTTTTACAACAAGAGCGGCATTAAACCCGAATGGAAGCCCTATCTTTTGGATGTTGCCTTTCAAAAGCATGTAATTTCAAAGGCCTTTCCCGATTATAAGGTCACGGCTTATTTGATGCTGGCCGACAAGGAAGCCAAGTGCCCAACGGACGGCTTAAACCAAAAATTCAGGATTATTGAGGAAAAGGGCAGGAAAAAAATAAAGGTATCCGATAAATTGTCCCAGGAAGACCTTACTCCTCCCATATTGTGCAAAATTAATGCAGAAGATGCATGCAGGATGATTTACAGCGACGAGTATGAATTTCAGGGAAATATATTAAGCTTTTCCGAACTTATAAATATATTCGCAGAATACTACAACAAGGACATAAAAATAAAGCCCGGCATAAGCAGGGCCTGCAAGGGCTGTGAGTTTAAGGCAAGCGAAGATGAAATGAAGGCAGGCTATAAAAGCGGCTTCCATGAATGCTGGAAAGAGGCCCTTAGGTGGACAGACATGGATTTTGAAGCAGGAACCCTATTTGAAATATGGGATTTCAGGAATTCTGACAAATTAATAGCCCAAGGAAAGATAAAGCTTACCGATATAACAGAGGATGACATAAAGGTTAAATCCGATGATAAGCCTGGCATTTCAAGGACAGAAAGGCAGTGGATGCAGGTAAATAAATCTCGGAACAAGGATACTTCATATTGGATTGACAAGGAAAATTTATTAAGGGAAATGGATTCATGGACATATCCCCTGCACTTTATCGACTTTGAAACTTCCATGGCAGCCATCCCTTTTAATAAGGGAAGAAGACCCTA
>DCDC01000024.1 GCA_002316225.1 Firmicutes bacterium UBA1065
CTTGACGGCATCACGGTACCGTATTAAAGATTATTTTCGCTCATTATAACAGAAATTATTAGCTCAGTCAACAAAAATCTTCAAATTTTTTATCCCGTTATTTTTGATGTTTCTTCCCCCTTTTGCCATAATCCTTTTCGATTTCCGATTTCCAGCCTGAACCCACCTTTTTGCCCATTCTCATTTCACTGACAAAATTGCATATGGCAGTGTAATTTAAATTTATACCCTGGCTATCGGCACAGAAGTTAGAAGCCCTGTCCTCGTCGATGCCGAAATCAGCAGCTGTTTTAATGGCATCCATATTTGCGCCGAGAAATACAAATTCCCAGGAATACTCTTTTTTTTGCTTCTCTATCATGGCCTTAACCTTATCTTTGGAAAATTCCTGACTTGAATTTTCCATGCCATCCGTGATAATCACGAATACTACCTTGTCAGGCCGGTCTTCTTTTGCTGTGTCTGATATTGCGTTTCCTATATAATTTATAGTTCTGCCCATTGCATCCAGAAGGGCGGTTGTCCCCCGCACATAGTATTCCTTTGCACTGATTCCTTCAAGATTTTTAATATTGATTCTGTCGTGCAGCAGCTCATAATCATGATCAAAAAGTACTGTAGTAACAAGGGCATCTCCTTCTTCTTTTTTCTGCTTGTCAAGCACTGAGTTGAATCCCCCTATGGTGTCTGTTTCAAGTCCTGCCATGGACCCGCTCCTGTCAAGTATAAAAACCAATTCCGTTAAATTTGATTTCATAAGAATCCTCCATTCATTTTTGAATAAAGGATACCATATGAACAAAAAAAATGGTCGCTTGCAAAGCGACAATTTTTATAAGCCCAGAAGGGGCTGGTCAAAAGCAAATAAGGCTTCATTTATTTCGAAAATATTATAGTTCTTTTCTTCCAGAAAGTATTCCACTATTATATCAAACTTGTTGCTCCTGGACAGGGCATAGCCTGCCTTTTGAAGCAAATCTTTTGTTTCGTCCACGTTTAATTCCAAGGCTACCGCAAAAGCTAAGGCCGTATTTTTTTTAGGCTTATAATTCTTATCAGTCCGAATTTTTGAAAAAAGCTTTCTGTCAATATTGGCCTTCTTGTAGGTTTCCACATCCGTCATACCCTTTTCGTCAATCAGGCGGAGGAGCATTTCAGAAAAGGTTTCATCAAGTTCATTCACAACGTCCTCTAAAGACCTGGTCTTTTTTTCCTTGATTAAATCCGTTTCCATAAGGGAAGCTTGGTATTGAATATACTCTTCCTGCAACCGCCTGCCCTTGTCCAAAAATTCCTTCTCATCCACGTATCTGTCATCTATGTATTTTTTTATTTTACCGAAGAGTTTTTCACTGAAGGCAAAGGCCTCCTTATCAAACATGACAAGGTAAACGTGCATATCATTATCAGTCAGGAAATCACTGATTGCAGAGATTGCCACCTTCAGTGCTTCATTTTTGGGATATCCGTAAATACCGGAAGAAATCAACGGAAACGCAATTGATTTCAACCCGTGTTCCTTGGCTAAGTTTAATGAATTTAAATAAGCACTCCTTAAAAGGTCTTCTTCATTGTAATTTCCTCCCCTATAAACGGGGCCTACGGTATGTATTATGTATTTGGCCGGTAACTTGTATCCCTTTGTAATAACGGCTTGGCCTGTCTTACAGCCCCCTATTTTATCGCACTCAGCCTGGAGGTCTTCCGGACCTGCAGCCTTGAAAATTGCCCCGCACACTCCTCCTCCCATTTTAAGGGCCGGATTGGCGGCATTTACTATTGCATCTGCCTTAACCCTTGTTATATCGGCTCTGATTATTTCAAACGGCATCTTACCCCTCCTTCTGCATATATTATAATATCTTGCCTCAAGATTAGCAAGGACACGGGGAAAAATATGGGAGAATTCCGATCAGCAGTTCATATGGCTAATTATATATTGATTTATTCTTAATTCTTTACTATAATTATGATAATTTTAAAGGAGGGGACGTATGGGTCAGCTATTAGTAGTTTTAATCGTATTTTTGATGATACCTTTATTAAGTCGATTTAAGATAAATTTAAGCTATATTCTTTTAACAGCATGCACAATATTGGCTTTGCTGTCCGGAATAGGCAGCGAGGCTTCATTGAAGGCCATAAGCAACACTTTTACCTCCTTCTCATCTTTGAACACGATACTTTCTGTTATGATGGTAGGCCTTTTAGGCGGCTTTATGAAGCATTATAAAATACTTGATAAGCTGGTTGAAACTACTTATAAGATTCTGCCAAACAAAAAAATCATATTGATGGTTCTCCCTGCCTTAATGGGTACCCTAATAGTTCCCGGAGGTGCCCTTTTATCTGCCCCTTTCATTAATGAAATGGGAGAAGAAATGAAAATTCCACCTCCCCGGCGGGCTGCCATCAATTTGGTGTTCAGACATATTGCAATGTTTATACTCCCCTACTCAACCGGCCTTTTGGTTGTTTCGGCTGCTCTGCCGGCAATAAGCATATCAAAATTAATTTTATTAAACCTGTTTTTTGTCGTTCCGATAACTCTTGCAGGATATTTTCTCTTTATTAAAGATATAGAATATGACCCGGGATTAAAAGCAAAGTTTTCTTACAGAGATTTATTTACTCTTTTGCTGTACGCTTCCCCCATATATATTTGTTTAATCATCAATGCCCTGACAGGTCTTCCATTTTTTATTGCTTTAATTTTCAGCATTTTAGCCGTATATCTCTTATGTGATAAAAAACAATTCTTCCATGCTTTGGTTAAATCCTTAAACCATCATACAGTTTTAATGATTGCAGCCATATTAATTATGAAGGACCTCATATTAAATCTGGATGAGCTTATATTATTGTTCACAAATTTGATTAACGGGGAAATCGGAATGTTGTCGACTTTACTGGTATTCTTAATATCCTCAGTGCTTTTCGGAATTATAACAGGGAATCAAACGGCTCCCCTGGGCATAATTCTTCCCATGATTTCACAGCTTAAAATATCTCCTGAAATGGTTTACGTATATACATATTTTACTTTTGCATGTTCTTTTGCGGGTTATTTCTTCTCACCCATTCACTTATGTCAGGCTTTCACCCTTCAACACATGAAGGTTGAAACCATTGACCTGTATAAGGAATACAGGCTGTTTGCCCCTGTAACATTTGTTGTGGCCTTTGTCTCCGCATATTTGATAAAATATTTACTTGTTTAGATTGTAAGATCTTAAATCAGCAGGGAAACCTTATATGAAGATACTTTTATTGCCCCTTTCATTTCCAGGAAGGTTAAAATGCTTAACAATTCCCCGGTATCTATTTTTGTTTCCCGGCTTAAGTCATCAAGGTTGTTTATTCCGCTTTTAAGGAAGTATATTATTTTGATTTCATCATCCGTTAAGGTGCTCATATCGGCACAGGCATTTTGCTTATTAACTCTTTCCTTCAATTCAAGAATCTCTTCAATTATATCATCAACAGACCTGGTTATCTTAGCCCCGTCTTTTATGAGGGCATTTGTCCCCTTGCTGTACAAACTGTCAATATTCCCGGGTACGGCAAAAATTTCCCTTCCCTGGTCGGCAGCATGACCGGCAGTTATCAGGGTACCGCTTTTTTCCTGGGCTTCAATCACTAGGATCCCGTCTGATAAGCCGCTGATAATCCTGTTCCTGTCGTGAAAGTTAAAGGCAATGGGCTGCACATCAAAAGGATATTCGGTAATTACCGCTCCCTTGTCACCTTCCCATATCTCCTTAAAAAGCTCAAGGTTTTTCTTTGGATACACAATATTTATGCCGGAGCCGATAATTCCGAAGGTTTTTGCCTTGTATTTAAGGGCTGTTTTATGAGCAATAGCATCAATTCCTACAGCTAAACCGCTTACAATGTTTACACCCAGTTCGGCCAATTCCCCTGTAAGCTTTTCAGCCGCCCATTTTCCATAGTTTGTAGCCTTTCTTGAACCTATTACTGCTATAGTTGTCTTGTTTATATCATCCAGGCTGCCCTTGTAAAACAATACATAGGGAGGGCCCTGAATATGTTTAAGCTTAACCGGATAATCTTCATCAAAAATAGTTACCGTTTTAACCTTTTCCCTCTTTAATTTTTCTGATAATTTTTCTTCAAAATTTATTTTGCTTTCAGTAAGCCCGGATACTATCCGGTCATTCAGGAAGGATAAATTATTTTTTTCAAATTCAAAATTATCCCATATCTCCCCAGGCGACCCGAAATAATCAAGAAGCTTTGCCGTCATCCTGTTTGAAACTCCGCCGGTCGAAAGCCATAACAAGGTTTTTTGGTTTATGTTCAAGCTATTCATTTTACCTCCAATACTTGCGGTCCAGGCTCCTGTACCGGATTGCTTCCGCCAGGTGCTTAGTCTCTATATTTTCCGAATTTTCCAAATCTGCTATGGTCCTTGAAACTTTTAATATCTTGTTGTAGGCCCTCACACTTAAGCCTAAAACCTCAAAGGCGTTTTTTAGCAAGAGTTCCGTTTCCTTGTTTATCTTGCAAAACTTTCCTATACCTTTTGCAGACAGCTCCGAGTTGGTATATATGCCCATATCCTTGTATCTCTCAAGCTGAATCTTTCTTGCCCGGATTATCCGTTTTTTTATTTGAGAAGAAGTTTCTTCTTCACCCTCATCCTTTAAATCATCATATTTAACCGGGAGTACTTCGATTTGAATATCGATCCTGTTCAAGATGGGGCCGGAAATCTTGCCTAAATATTTGTCAATCTGACTTTGGCTGCAGGTACATTCATGATTTGGATCACCCAAATAACCGCAAGGACATGGATTCATTGCAGCAACCAGCATGAATTTAGCCGGGAAGGTAAAGGATCCGCTGGCTCTTGAAATGGTAATTTTACCGTCTTCCATGGGCTGGCGCAGGACTTCTATGACATTCTTGGGGAATTCCGGTATTTCGTCCAAAAATAAAACTCCGTAGTGAGACAGGGACACTTCTCCGGGCCGGGGGTTACTACCACCTCCTGCCATGGATGTTCGTGATGAAGTATGGTGGGGAGACCGGAAAGGTCTTTTACTGATCAAGCCCTTCTTGTTCAGGAGTCCTGATATACTGTATAGCTTTGTTACCTCTAAGGATTCTTCATAGGTCAAATCAGGCAAAATTGTTGGAATTCGCTTTGCAATCATGGTTTTCCCCGAACCGGGACTTCCCAGGAGAAGGATGTTGTGCATTCCTGCAGCAGCTACCTCGACAGCCCTTTTCATTGCAGCCTGTCCCTTTATTTCGGAAAAATCTTCAAGATATTCATCCTGTTCATAGCTAAGATCGTAGTGGCTTTTATAGGGTTCAATACTCATATTCCCGTTAAAATACTCAACCAGCCGGTCTAAGCTTCCAACGGGAATTATTTCAATTCCTTCTATGACACCGCACTCTTCCTTGTTTTCTTCCGGGACAACGGCTCTTTTAAAGTCCTTGTTCCGCATGGAAATAACCATGGCCAGAGCACCCTCTATTGCGGTAATCCTCCCGTCCAGGGACAATTCACCTATGATGAAGGTTTTATCATCCACGTTTTTGATAATCCTGGAAGCTGCCAATATGCCAACGGCTATGGGAAGGTCAATTTGGCTTCCTTCCTTTTTTAAATTGGCCGGTGCAAGATTAACCGTAATCCGGCTTACTGGAAAATCAAATCCGCTGTTTTTAATTGCAGCCCTTACCCTTTCCTTTGATTCCTTAATTGAAGCATCAGGAAGACCCACAATGTTGAAATTGGGAAGGCCTCCCGACAAATCGGTTTCCACGTCAACTTCATACCCATCCAGCCCGTACAGGACACAGGTTTTAATCCTTGAAAGCATATTGCCTCCGCTATAAAAAGGTTTTATAATTATACCATAATTTTCCTGTTAATACAATGGATAATAAAAAATCTCCCCCGGCATTTTCATGTGCCGGAGGAGTTTTTTAAATTCTTTAAAAGGGAGCAAATTGCTGTTCAGCCCACCATTCTTCCTTCAAAAGCTGGTACTGATTTGTAAATTGTTCCAAATGAATCTTTTCCCATTTAATCAGTAAATCGAAAAGGCCCAAACTTGATTCCGAACTAACCTTCTTCTTGGCATCCTCGTAAAAATCAATGGAGTTCTTTTCCATCTGCATACCTATGCCGTATATGGACATGGCCAAGGTTGCATAGGCCTTATCAACCTTATCCCAGCGGTAAATTTCAGGTGAAGGTATGTCAATGCCCGAAGATAATATTTCCTCTATCTTCAGTTCACCCCCGTTGCTGAGGCTGGTCCACAACTTCTTTAAATATTCCGCATGCTTCAGTTCTTCATTGGCAAGGCGCATGAAGGCTTCCTTGTTACCCTGGGTTTTGGCCTGGTCTCCTGCCATTTTATAGAACTCATAGCCTTCCATTTCATTTAAAACAGCCTGTGAAATAATTGCTAATTCTTCTTTATACATCAAATTTTCCTCCTTTATATTATTACTATTATACCATTTGAGGAAATTCTTAAACACTATTCTTTCTTATCAAGAGCTTTTTTTACCGCATTCATAAGCGCCCTGCTCGTTACTGTAGCTCCTGATACTGCATCCACATCAGTTGTTTGATTTTCTATTATGGAAGTGATTATTTTATTGATGGCATTAGTACCTACACCTTTAGTTTCATTATGATAAACAACTTTAATTCCGGTAATTTTATTGTCTTTCATTGTAACCAGGACTTTAATGGGTCCGCCTATGCCCCTGTCTTCACCTATGAATTCTCCTGATTTCGGAATTATTACTTCAGGCTCCTTCCATACAGGTTTTGCCGGTGTTCTTCCTTCCATAACCGATTCCTGGGATACATCGCTTTTTACCTTTGCTGCATTTTTACCTGAAATTCTTCCAAAGACAGCACATTCCCCCAAATTTCCCGAACCCTGATATATTCCGGAAAACATTGATCCCAATTCGCCTGCACTGTAAAGATGGGGTATGGGGTTTCCTTTAACATCCAATACTTCTCCATTTTCATTTCTTTCGGGTCCCCCCTGGGTATTGGTGAAGGAAGGAACCAATTCCATGGCATAAAAGGGAGCCTTTTTAATAGGTTTTAAGGTATCCCTGGCTCTGCCAAATATGGGGTCTTTTTTGTCAGAACAGTATTTGTTGTATTCCCTGATTTGTTTTTGCAGGTTATCGGGGTTAATACCTATCTTTTCAGCAAGCTCCTTAATTGTGTCTGCCTTAATTATCAGTCCCTTTTCTATTTCTTCCACATTTCCTTCGCTCCATGTGGGATAAACAGGCTGAGACAGGCGGGCTGTTTCATCAAATATTGCAAAGGCAGGAAGTGAAACAGGCATCTGCACCCAGGATCCGTGGAAATTCACATGACCGTGATTAGGCAAAACTGATTCATCTGTAAAACGGGTTCCGTCTGCCCCAACAAATATTACGTTCTGGCATGCAAAGCCCGTACATAAATCAGCTGCTTTCCTTCCCTGGATGGCATAGGCAAAGGCAGTATTTGTTTCAGGATTTAAAACATTCAAATCAGGACCTGCAATATTGCTCATATGCCACAAATTAGCCCCCACCTCCATAGCCATCTTAATTCCGTCACCCGTGTTGTACCTTGCTGCCTTTGAATAAGCGTAAGGAAGCTGCAAATAGTCCTGTATCATTTGCATATTGTTTTCAAATCCGCCGGTACACAAAACCACACCATTTTTTGCCCGTATATTTAACAGGGACCCATTGTTTTCCACTAGAACCCCGTGTATTATTTTTGTTTCAGGGTCTTGTATAAGTCCTACTCCGGGTGATTCGTACCACACTTCAATATTGTCTTTTCTTTCTTCAACTGCTTTTTGAAGGGTTCTGTAAAATGCGCTTGTCCAAATTTCTCCGTCTATAAGGAGGGCCTCCATTACTTCCCCTCCGGGCAAATCATATTCCCTGAAGGGGAAAACAGAAATATTTTCTGCACCCAAGTATTTAAGCCATTCATAATTTTGGCTTGCATAATTTAAATAGGTTTTTATCATTTCATCGCTGGGGGTATTGAATTTTCCTCGAAGATTTTTAAAATACTCGACACCCTTATCTATGTTTTCCTTGTCAATGCTTATGACAGCCTGCATTGCAAACCTGGTGTTGCCTCCCTCTTCACCTTTTGGAGCCTTTTCAATGAGAAGAACTTTGGCTCCTTCATCGGCTGCTGCTATGCTGGCAGTTGCTCCTGCCCCTCCGTATCCTACAACAATTACATCATATTCACCATGCCAATCAATCCTTTTCAAAAAATCGTCAACCTGGTTTGTTGCGGTTTCCTGGGCTTGTCCCGTCAATGTTTCAAAGGAAAATCCCGTTATAGTCTGCATAAGGATTAACAGGACCAAAAGCAGCAGTACAATTAACTTTTTCATTATTCTCCTCCTCCCTTGTATTTAAAACTTCTTCTTTTTTCCATGGCTTTTAATTCTTTTACTTCTTCTTCAATGATTCTTTCTCTCTCAATATTTAATTTTTCAGCAAATATTTCAATGAATATATTTCTGAAATTATTCTTCCATCCTGTCATGGGGGGGTCATAAGTCAAGGCAAAGGCAGCCAGTTTCCCTGCATCTTCATTTATATGACCGGACCTTACCTGTTCAAAATCAATCCCGTATACTTTATTATCCTTAAGTATAAAATTTCTAAAATTCACATCATATAATATAAATTGTTTTTCATAAAACTCGAAAACTGCAGAATAAAAATCTTTAAGCCAGGCACAAAGCTTATAAATCATGCTGTAGTCCAAAGAATTGTTTTTCTCTTCTTTCTCATACCAGTCAAGAAAAGTAACTTGTCCCAAATCTTCAAGGTACAGGTGATTATCTTCAGCTTTTATTATTGAAGGAACATTAAGACCTGCCTTTTTCAAAATACCCAGCACTTCTTTTTCCCTTGTGTAATTCTCTTGGCTTTCAAATTTTTTCAGAATATATGTTCCTTCATCTTCCACTATTCGAAATACATTATTCCTTTTGCTTGGCAATTTTATCTCTTTATGCATACTTCAATATCTCCGTTTTCCCTATATCCGTCCAGCTCCTTTGCAATTGCTTCCACCGCATTTTTCAAAATATTCTGAACAAACTGGTTCATGACAATTTCCTGCCCGTTAATCTTAAGAGTTACACTGTTTTCAGTCAAGACGCAATCCCTCCTTTCCGCCTGGCCTTTCAATATCATAGAGCTTAATTCCCTGCATGTGTATCCGCATTTTTTACAGCAATCATCCTTCATGTCGGGAAGCCTGTCAAATACTTTTTCTTCAATTAAATCTACCAATTTTTCAATTTCTCTTAATGAGTTTATTACGGGTAAACCATTATACTCTGTCAAGCTGTTGGATATTTGTCCTGATATGGCAAAGGTTGTTCCATCAAGTTTTTCCAAAATCCCTTCTATATCATGGGCTGTCACTATTTTAGGAGCACATGTATCCCTTACTCCCTCCAAAACAACAAAATCATGATTGTAAAAGGAAAGGATTTCATTCATGCTTAGTTTTCGCTGAAACAAAAGGTCTGTTTCATAAATGCCTCTTGCCGTAACCAATTGAGAGCCTGCAGCTTTATGCCTGTAGGTGTTTGTTCCTTCAACATCCATTTTAAATTTTTCAAAATGAATTTCCTTTACGCTTCCTACGGTATAATTCCGCCTTCTAAGTTCCTTTATTATATTTTCTATGGTAGTAGTTTTACCGGATTTACTTAATCCTATTACTGAAAAAACCTTCATAAAACACCTCTCAATATAATAAATAATATAGCTGCCCCAATGTTCAGCCCCAGCAGGATATAATCAAATGTCTGCATTTTTAAAACCATATAGCTGGTTCTTTTGGGGTAAGCTCTAAAACCTCTCATTTCCATTGCTGCAGCCAATTCCTTTGCCTTCATTACAGAATTTACGGTTATTGGAGTAAGTATGTACTTGTAAACCTGCAATTTCTTATCGAACTTAACTTTCTTCAAATCAATTCCTCTTAGTTGTATTGCTGTTATCATATCTGTCATTTCTTCTTTGAATATAGGTAAAAACCTTATAGCGACAGAAACCATAAAGGCTATTTCATAAGGGCACTTCCATTGAATCAGCCCTTGTATTATTTCCCTGCTTGATGATGTTGTTATTATGGCGGCTGAAACAATTATTATCCCCATACGTAAAATAAATTCAAGAGCTTTAATAATTCCGTAATCGGTAAAAACCATAAGTTTGCCTATCTTCAAAAGGGGATTCCCCATATTTGTCAGTAAGCTCTGAATTAAGGCAATCATGAATATTATTTTTAATAATTTTTTAAGCCTTGATATTATTGATATAAAATTAACATTATTGATAAAGCCAATAATTATTGCCGTAAAAAGTATTATCAATAATATGGATATTTCATTATAAATTAATGCAAGGGTCGATAGTATCAATACCTGTATAAGCTTTGTCCGAGGGTCAATGTTAATCATAATATCCCCCCTCAAGATTAATGATTCTGTCTTTGTGCCTTTCGATAAAATCCTTGTTATGGCTGATTATTAGCATTCCGATATTCTTATTCTTAAGATCTTCCAAAACTTGTGACAATACCCCTATTCTTTCTATATCAAGGGAAGCAGTAGGTTCATCCAAAATGAGATATTCAGGGTTAAGCATTAATACTGAAGCAATGGCTAAACATCTTTTTTCACCATAACTTAAGAAATACGGATATGAATTTTTCACTTTTTGCAAATCAAAAATATCCAGCATTTTTTCAGCCTTGTTTATTACTTCATCCTTATCGTATCCTCTAAACAATAAGGGGAATGTCAACTCTTCCATAACACTTGCGGCAAAAAGCTGCCTTTCAGGATGCTGGAAAACATAACCGACTCTTTCTCCTATGGAGCCAAGGGACATCTCTCTTGTACTATGGCCAAACAGTTTTATTTCACCAAAGGTCGGCTTTAATATACCCATGATCAATTTAGCTAAGGTTGTTTTCCCGCAGCCGTTTTTCCCTGTTAAAAAAGTTGTTTCCTCCTTATTTAATTCAAGGGTAAGATTTTCAAATACCCTTCTGCCTCCCGGATATTCATATGAAACGTTATTGATATCTATTATAGTATTCATTAATCTCCTATGCATATAATCCTGTCCGCTATATCCAGATTTTCATTTTCATGGTCAACCACAATTATTGTCTTTCCGTCTTTTTTCAGCTTTAAAAGAATATCCTTAATGATTGCTCTTCCCTCATCATCAATCCAGGACATAATTTCATCACATATGAGTATTGAAGGCTTGAGCATTAAAGTTGACGCAATCGCAATGAGCTGCTGCTGACCTCCCGATAAATTGTTGGGATTATCATGCCTGTAATCTTCCATGTTGATAATCCTTAATATTTCATTCATTCTGAGGCCTATTTCTTCCCTGTCGACGCAAAGATTTTCGGGACCAAAGGCAAGTTCATCTTCTATTGTGGGAGAAAAGAGCTGGGTGGAAGGATTTTGGAATATGACCCCTATTTTGGTCACCGTGTCTGCAATGCTTAGATTTTTGATATTTTCACCGAAGATTAAAACCTCTCCCCTTAACTCCCCCTTGTACAATCTCGGCACAAGACCGCAGATACAATTGCACAAGGTTGTTTTGCCGCTTCCGCTTCGTCCTGTTATTGCAAGAGTCTCACCCGGTCTCACGCTAAAATTAACATCCTTAAAAACATATTCCTTCGTGTCTTTATATTTAAAGCTTAGATTTTTAACTTCAACTGCATTCATCATTTAACCTCGATTTCAGTAATCCACTTGCATCTCCTGTTGCTGAAAATATCCGAAACCACTATGGATTCATAAGGTCCTCTTCCTCCCGAATCCCTGCTGCCAAGATATTTTCCGTCTTCCATGAAAGCTATGTACACATTTTTATCCCTTGAAACCTCTTCGGAAGAATAAGCGACAGAATAGCCGTCAGCCGCCTTTATTACTATAGTTTTGTCCATAAAGTCAACATTGTGGCTCTTAAGCAAATCCTTCAGCTGAACCCCCCTGTACATATGCCTTGAAGGCTCGGTGGTTGATGTGTCAAGAACAGCTTCGAAATCTTCACCATAAAGTATGATTTCTTCCCTGGACAATACTTTTTCCATTTCATTATATTTCAAAACAATTTGAGCACTGGACAAGATTTGTTCTTGCTTTTCAATGGATGCCTTGTTTAGTTTTAAAGATACCAGCAATGTAATTGACAATATGACTATTAATATAAGAAGAATAGCAACTCTTTTTTTCATGGCTCTTTAACGAAATAAGGAACAATCATGTCTGACTGACAACAGGTTCCATGTTCTCCTCCTTCAGATTTTTCATGCATACCGTGGTCCGGTACAAGTATTATAGCTCCCTTCCACTCTTGGCTTAAGTTTTTCAGATACTTATCTATAGTCTGTATGTATTCCATGGTTTCTGACGAATATGGTCCGTAGCTGTGGCCCCTGTCATCAATGCCGTGAAAATGAATGAAAATTAAATCATATCCTTCCTTAGCGGCTTTTAAAGCCCTTTCATATATTTCATCGTCAATTTCATTGTTTTTATTGATATCTGTATGAAGTTCCGGCTCAACTTCGGTATTTAATATTTTTATGTCTCCTTCAAGCAAAATACAGCTTTTATTGTTGTCAAGGGCATATTTGAATATGGTGTTCACATCCGTCTGTCGCTTGCTCCTGTCATGGACCCCGTTTACATCAGGGGTTTGTCCCGTAATGATTGCTGCAAAACCTGCGTTTGTGACGGGAGTGTATACGCTTAAGGCAGGATATTTGAAATATTTATTTAAAAAAGTAAGCTTATTTTCTTCACAGGCTCTTTTAAACTGGTTATAGGAAAATCCGTCTAAGAGTACAGTCATAATCTTTTGGCCTTTATCCAGAAATTCTTTCATGTGGTAATATGCATCAGTTATGCTGCGATAATTATCGGTTAAATAAATTCCTTCTACCTTTTCAATTGATTGTCCCCCGGCTATTACTGCACTATTTTCTATGTAAAAGTCAACAGGTATTTTAATAATTTCTCCATTCTCTAAAATTACTACAGCTACGGAAAACTTATCCCTTGTTATTTCTTCTGTTGAAATTCTTTTTTCTGCCTTAAAATTAAGCAAGATATTTTCATTTTCATTGAATATGTTTATGCCTGCTGATTCTGTGTCCTTTCCGGTATCCTTGCATCCGGCCATAAGCAGCAAGAATAATATTAACACAAGTAATTTAATGCCAAGTATATATGCTTTATCACCGGCTGCTGACCATGTTTTTTTCATGCTCCTGTTCCTTTCAATGAATATGTCTATAGTTGTTTTTTTTCTTATTCTTCTAATATATTCATCTTTTCTAAGTTTCTGTTTATGAGGTATGCTATAAGTCCGCCTGTTATTCCGGACAAGGCCGCTGCAGACAGTATTAAAATAACCGTTACAAGTGGGAGCCTGAAAAATAATATGTTGGAAATAAGTGTCCCTGTAACATTTGCCCCCATACATCCAAAGACATAGTGAAGAATGTTATATTGTTTATTCTTAGAAAACAAAAATACGACATCAGCAACAATTCCCGGCAGGGTGTAAGAAACCAGGCTCATGATACCGTGGGTTCCCATGGTTCCCGTTGCAATCACCAATATTCCCTGGACAAGGCCTATTAAAGTGCCTGTGCCTGGTTTCCTGACAAGACCTGTGCCCAGGACCAGCCAGAACATATAAAAGCCCCCGGCAATTGCCCCTCCCGGAATGAACAAGGGCCCCGTGATAACGTGAACCAAGGGTACCACAATTGGTTTTGTTGCAATTCCAAGTGCAGATACGACTGCTATTATTATCAGGTTAAATACAGAAAATCTCTCAAAAAATTTATTTGCCATCATGATTACCTATTGTAATATTATTTCATTTACATGCTTAACCCACCGCTGACTGAAGGGGTCTCTTCTGATAATTAGCTGGAAGGGTCCGTTTCCCCCCTCCTTCTTTGATTTTAAAATTTCTCCATCCCTTTCAAAAGTCAAATACACATTTGAAGGTTCAGTAATTTCTTCTACATTTAGTATAATCCTGTAACCATCACTTGCATTAAAAGTCACTTTGCTGTAATTTGTTATATCTATGTTTAAAGTTTCAAAAAGCTTTGTAAGTTCAATACCCTTATATTCCGTTTCAACCGGTTTTGCACCGCTGCTTCTCACAACTGCAGGAAAAACGATGGCGTCCTTATGGTTATATATAATTTCAGTGTCAACCGGTTCAACTTTTCCGTCAACAACAATATTTAAGGAAGGTTTTTCCTTTGTACATCCTGTCAAAACCATAATCAGTATTAACAAAATAACAATTTTTTTTTGCATGTTAACCTCTAATCATTTAAGGATTTGTTTACGGCATCCCTTACGGAGTTTAAGAAACCCCTGCTGGTGGATGTAGCACCGCTTATGGCATCAAGGTTTAAGTTTTGGCTTTCAGTGATTTCATAGGATAAGTCTCTGAACACTTCCTCGTAATAACCTTCTGTCTCACTGTGGCTGAGAATTTTAATGCTTGTTATTCTATTATCCTTTATGGTAACTTCCGTATTGATTCTTCCGCCAAAGCCCAAGCCATATCCTTCATAGGTACCGTCATTTATATCGGTTATTGATGTTATTGCCTGTATTGAAGAACTTGATGCCGTCAAAGGAAGCAAAATATATGAACCTGCAATTATTAAAATACATATGCTTATGTAAGCTGATTTGTTGATCTTTTTATTGTTAAAGTTTATGGAAAAGCCTTCTTTGCCCTTTATGCATCCATTTACACACTGTAAACAGTTAATGCATTCCGGAGGGATATCTTTCTCGACCCTATTGTAGTCAATTGATACAGGGCAGTTTTTAAGGCAGTAGGAGCAATCACAGGCCCCCTTTTTTATTTTCATGGGTCCTATTGCATAAAGCAGGCTTTGGAAGGCTCCCAGGGGGCAAAAATACCTGCAGAATATTCTCCTTCCGATTAGTGAAACCAGGATAATAAGAAGCAAAATTAACGTTCCTGTCTGAAGCCTTAATCCGACAAATATATTTAAATATGCAAGCCAGGGTGAAAGAGGAGAAATTAAGTTACCCATCCCAAGTATGCTTAATACAATTATTATGATTAAAACAAGGTACTTAAGAAGCTCCGGTTTATCAGAAAATTTAATTTCTTTTAACCTTAATTTGTTTCCCGCAAATTTAAAAAAATCCTGCATAGCCCCGATTGGGCAAATATATCCGCAAAAAAACCTCCCCATTAAAAATGAAGCAGCAGTTATTCCTGCAGTTAAGGCAATGCTTCTTGAGAAACCCTTCCACCTGTAGGATAAATCCGTAAAGAAAGACTTTAAAGCGGACCATCCCCCGTATGGATTCAAATCTCCTATTGAAATAATTCTAAAGTCGATTATTCCATATATATACAAGCCGTAAAACAAACATGAAATTATCACTATGAATGTTGCAGTTAATTGAATCTTGCTTCTTAAGTTAAGTTTCATTTTTTTCAATCCTTATAAGATCAGTCATTATTTCCTTATCCTTATTATACAAGCTTGCTTGTCCATCTTTATAGATTAAGTAGCAATTCAACATTTCTTTCAATGATAAATTTATTTCTTTATCCATGCCCACGGCAGTGAATTTGTTTCCTTCATTCCATCTCATGCCGGCTGTCAACAGTACGTCTTCCAAAAGCATCCCTTCATTGCCCTCAATTGATTTAGTCCTTACGACTTCAATTATCTTTTCAGGGAAAATTACGGCATCCTTTGTAGTTGAAAAATGAGTCATATTCTTTACATTCATTCCAAGCTTAAAATTGGGCGAGATATTCATAGGAGCATTATCCCCTTCAACTTTTATAAAATACCTTTGCCTTACCAAGGATATAGTTTCATTTTTTTCCAAACCGTCCGTGGCAGCCATGGTAAAAAAGCCCTTCTCATCAACCTCGTCAAATTTTCTTAATATTTTTCCTACTTCAAATGCCTTATCCTTAGAGCCGTAGTATTCATAATAATATGGCTCTATATCCCGGGTCAGAGGATTGAACATATGGACTTTATCAATATCTTTCGGAGATATGTCCTTATATAAATCAATATTTGTAACCATCTTCACCCAGTAAGGCCCTAACTCCAAGGGGACAGAAAGCCTTACGGGTTTGTCTTCATCCTTGATATTCTTCCTGTTTATCTGCCAGGTAAGTATTATATCGTTGACCTCCAGCTTATCCCTGTCAATTAAAGTGTAGTAGCCGTCCCTGCCTGTTACGCCTATACCGGCATACTCGCTTAAGTCAATGCCTTCTTTCTCCAGCACATGACGAAGAGTGGGGCCTTTTACGTGCATCTTGGTTTCTGTTCCGGTTGTATTAATTAAGACAACATCCATTTCCACCTGTTCATATTCTTTGATTTCTTCCGTGTCAATCCGGACAGACCCCCCTTCCCAATTAATTGCAAAGCTGTTTATATCCTTCTGCCAGGTTTCCTGGGGAACGACATCAGGAACTTTTGACATTTTTACGTTGTAATTCATGTACATATATAAACCAATCGCCCCATTAACGGCATTAACCACAGCCTGGGAGCTTATGGTGGCTCCTGTAATCTGAATGATATCTTCATGGTTTTCCTTATCAAGGACAACTAAATTCAAGTATTTGTTTATTGGCAAATCTTTAAACCTGTTCAAAAAATAATCGTATTCTATATGCTCTGCATAATCGGGTGATTCTTCGTGACTCAAAACCTTTATTCCGATTAATATGTCATCATCAAGGGCAGCCAAAACTTCAACAGGCCCGTTATAGCCCACACAGCTTACAACAAATGCACAAACTTTACCATCCACCTCATAAGCTCTTTTCACCCCGGGAAAATACAAGGAGCTGTATAAATCATCATTGATATCCTTAATTAAAATGACTCGTTTTGCATCAGGATAAAAGAACCTCACGGCTTCTTCTTCCTCGGAAGCATCGTTTAATATATAAAACAAGGAGCCTGTTACAAGCAACATTAACAGAAAAATGATTATATATTTTCTTTTCATTTTTTCACCTATTCAACAAGGATCAGATCTATATTTGAAACCCATTGAGGTTTATTTATATCTCCGGGCTCTTTTTGTCCTACCACCAACTTATAAGTATTACCTTCATCAGGGCTGTATTCCTGGCCATTTTCTTCCCATGCGATGATCATGGGATATTTATTATCGGGATTTGTTTCATCCATGTATTCCATTTGCACCTGTTCCGGGGTAAATTCCACGGAGTAGCCGTCCTGGGCTATAATAGATATCTTTGAAGCTTCAGCCTTTATTATTGCTTCATTTTTCAATAAATCCCACAGCTTAACCCCTTTAAAACGGGTGTATCCTGTAGTACCGAAATTATTCAGCGAATAAAAATCAGCTTCAAAAATTATGTCATCCATTGCCTTTAATTCGTCTAGGGTAAGGCTAAGTTCCTTTTCTACAAGTCCTTTAATTTTAAGAGCATTCTCAATATTTTCCCCTTGCTCTTCCCCGGCTTGGCCTTCTTCCGAAACTTCTTCCCTTATAGGTTCTTCCCGGCCGGGTATTTCTTCTGTTGCTTCTTCTGCCTCCGGTTCTGCTGCTTCCTCAGAAACATTTTCACTTACATCAACTTCTGCCTTTTCATCTTCTTCTGCTTCAGGTTTATTTGCATCTTCATTGTTTTCACTTGTTTCGTCCTTGATTTCTTCATTTGTATCGGTGATTTCATTTGTTGAGGGTGCATCAGCTGCATTTTGAGAGCATCCTGCCAATATTAAAAATATTGCTAATAATATAATTAATAATTTTTTCATATGGAACACCCCTTTTAAGGGGGAGTGACCTCCCCCTTGCTTATTTGTCTATATATCTCAATAGCATTACCGTTGCTTCAGCTCTCGTAGTATTCTGTGCTCCACCGAAAATGTTGCCGGGAAGTCCCTTGATGATTTCTGCCTTTACTGCCTTTGCAACGGGTAGCTTTGCCCATTGGGGAATATCATCACTGAAGACAGACAAAATTTCATCGGCATTTGTTACATCGCCTTCCAGCAGGGAACCTATAATAGTCCCTATTTCTTGTCTTGTGATGGGAGAATTGGGTTCGAAGCTGCCGTCTTCATAGCCTTTTACATATCCTTTTTCTGCTGCAATAGCAACATCTTTGGCAAACCAATCACTATTCTTCACGTCGGTAAACTTTAATACGGCATCTTGATTACCGATTCCTAATACTCTTATAAGCAAGGATACAAATTCTGCCCTGCTGATTTTATCGTCAGGTCTGAACAACCCGTCGCTTCCTTTGGCATAGCCCAGGGCTGCCATTCTTGTTATGCTGTCTTTTGCCCAGTGGCTTCCGATATCACTGAAAGCATCTGTCTTTACATCTTTCGATTCAGGTGCTTCATAGTCACCGGTGCCGACTACTATACAGTCAGCCCATTTTACCCACATGGATTTACTTTCTTCAACAATAAGCCTCAAGGGTCCGTAAGCATTATTATTTGCATATCCTATACTTGACTCATTGGGTACTAAGGGATAACCGTCAGCTGCATAAGCTAAAATAATCTTCTTATTCTCACCGCGGGAATTCAGTACTCCGTTAATCACCTGCTCGGTGCTTCTTAAAATCTGATTGTAATTTTGTCCGCTAAATACTCTAATGCTTGGAACATCTACGTCTTCTTTAAGTCCGACCACGTTTTTGATTAAATCCCATAAAACAATTCCCTGCATTTCCCTGGTGCCATCGCCTGTGTAGATATCTCTGACCGTATACCGGGTCATGGCTTCAATCTGCCTAAGGGTAAATGTCATGGGTTCTTTTACCTGTGAGCCTGTTACCCTAAGGACCGGCATGTCCAAATATTCTTTATATGGGCCTTGATTGTGATTCCATGTTTCATCAATTTCCAGTTCCGTGCTGACCCCTTCGCCGGATCCCTTGGTATCTGTTGCAACAGACTCCCCTTCGCCAATGATTATTTCTTTAGCAAATTGTACCTGGTTAGATCCGTTTGTATCGTTATAACTTGTTTTCCCGAATATTATTCTGAGAGGTCCCCCGTCGTTGCCAAGACCGGCATTGTAACCTTCGTCACTGGGTCTTATTACATAGGGATACTTGTTGAATCCATAGGCAACCATGACAGGTAAACCTGTATAAAGGGGATCCACATATTCTCCCGGGAATGTGCCGTCACCCTTATCCAATGCACTTTTTTCATAATATCCGTACAAGGACCTGTCCTTAATCTGCTTTATAGTCATGGGAGCAAAATTATAATTGTCTGCAGCAATAAAACGAATGCTGGTATTCTCATCTGTTTTGGGATCTAATCCTGCCTTTAACAATAAATCCCACAAGGGAACTCCCTTGTAAGTGTTATAATACCAGAAATATTCGCTGTTTGACAGGCTGTATTCATGAATTTCATGCAGGTCTGTCATGGCCTCCAGGTCCTTTACCTTGTATCTTACTTCTTTGCCCAGGGCAGAACCGTGAATTATCAGTTCATAATCAGTATATTTTGCATCGTTGTAAGGAGCATAGGAATGCTCATAAATATTTTTGGCATCTTTTTCTTCAATGTAAATATATGCTACATTTGAAAATTCTTTGGCCGTATTTTTGTTTTGTTTATAAACTAATTTAAAACATCCGTTGTCATTATATTTTTCCTTGATATAACCTTCATCAGTATCCAGGAAAACCAGGGGAATTTCATTTATACCGTAGGCGACCATATATTTATCTGCCTCTGATATATCCGCGGTTAAAATAGTTTTCCTTGATTTGTCTTTAAATATAAGGTTTCCTGCGTTTGCTTTTGCTTTTACATAATTATCGATCAGATACTTTACATTAATTCCTTCATAGGAAAATTCATATACTTTGCCCTTTACTTTTTCATAATATGTATCTTGAGCTTGTCCTTTCGTATCTTCTTCGATTTGCCTCAGTGATATGGCCCTGTAACCTTCAACTCCGGGTCCTTCAATCGTAAAAGTTGCTCCAGTTATGGCATCTATATTGTATGGTTCACCTTCATAACTGATGTGCTTATATGGTGATGAAGGAGTTACTTTAACTATTTCATCTCCTACTGTGATTTTGACAACTTCCTTGCCCCATTTTGACATATTCATATCATCAATGTCAGTCTGTCCAAATACTAATTTAGGAAAATCCTTATCTAAATCTGTTTCCGTTATGGGACTGTCTGTCCAGGTCACCGGGGGAGCAAATACGTTTTTCGGAAAATCAGCCAACACCCTTGTATATTTTGCAATCATGGGCATGACTGTCTGTTTGCTGTTCAAGGTAAAATCAGTGAAAGAATAAGCATTTTTCAGCTCACTTATAGTCTTTGTAAATTCAAACCCGTCAGAACATGTAAATTTTACATTGTAATCTTTATCGGTCTTTAAACCCTTTCCAATGAGTTCGAATAAATCATATCCTTTTGCTTTTATGATTTTATGAAATCCGAGGCTGTTGTTGGTAGAGTATATTCTCTCTACCATGTTATATTTTGACCAGTCGCCGGAAGTAATTACTATTTCTTCTTCCAGTCCCGTACCTGTAATTATAAGCTCAGGCTCTGCTGCATATACAGGCATGGCATTCATGATTAACATGGCTGCAATCAAGAGCCAAACGGCAACCTTTCTTGCCATAATTAACTTACCTCCTTTGAAAACAAATGAGCGAATATCGCTCATTTGTTTTTTTAATTAATTATTCGGAAAACAAGGTGTTAAATACTACCAATGCTGCTTCGGCGCGGTTTACATTCTTTGCGGGCTCAAATTTTTCTCCTGCAATCCCAACAAAAACATTTTGTGCTTCAAGCCAGGCAACAGCATGTCCTGCCCAGTCAGCCACATCTTCCTTATCCTGGTAATTGGATTTTTCCATTACAAACTTTTCAACCTTTGCCTGGTCAACCAGTCCTTTGGCAACAGCTGCCCTGGCTGCTACAAGTGCCATTTCCTGCCTGGTTATTACCTTTTCAGGTAAAAATGTACCGTCTGGATATCCGACGAATAATCCTGAATCAACAGCAGCTTGTACATATGGTGCTGACCACCTGTCAAGAGCTATATCGCTGAATTCTCCTTCATATTCTTTCAAATCGTATCCCAAGGCTACAACTATTATTTTGCAGAATTGTTCCCTGGTAAATACATTGCCCGGAGCATAGAGGCCGCCACCAATTCCATCTATGATTCCTCTTTTTGCAAGGTCATAAATAGCTGCTTCCGCAAACTTGTATTCTTCGGTTATATCTGTGAATGTTATTTCATTTGTTTCTTCTTCAACAGGTTCGGCAGGCACTTCCGGTGTTTCTTCCACTGCTTCAGCTTGTCCCACAACAATCTTGTTTACTAATTTATATACGGTGTTAAATTCACCTTCATATTTTAAATTCCTGTATACGGTTATTTCATCTATTACTGCTTCGTCATTGTTTATTGGTTCCCCGTCTACCTCATAGGCCAAGACGAATTTCAGTTCCTCATTTAAAACATCACTGAGAGTTTGAGGGTCAATTGGGTATCCGTCAGCTGCAAAAAATTCTACGCTTCCTTCTTCAGCTGTTACTCCTGCCTTTTCTTTCAATAAATAAGCTAAGCTTACACCCTTAACCTGGACTGTTTTTTCTCCGCCCTTTGAATTATAAACATAGACCTGGTTAATCTGTGCTTCTTCAGGCATACCCTTTAATTCTTCCAGGGTAAGCTTAAGTTCTGTTGCAACTAAGCTTCCTCCGATTTCAAGAGCGTAATGATCTTCTGCAAAAACCAAGGCTTGGGAAAGAATCATTACTAATGCTAATACCATTGAAATTACTTTGATTTTTTTCATACTATTCCTCCAAAATAATATTTATTTTTATTTAGTTGCACTAAATATAAATCACAAGAGTAAACAAATAAAAAACAGCATTTCTGATGGAACTGCTGTTCACATATTATCCGGCATCTCCTTCCCATCAGGAGGCTTGACCGTTTCCAGCCAAACCCTATCGGCAAAAAACCATAAATTTAAAATCCTTAGGTCGTTTGCTCGGAGCTATTAATTTATGTTAATTATAACACAAAGTAAATAAAGTGTAAATACCCTAACGTTTGGTAATCTGTTTATATTAATCCTCAAAGACCTTGCCTATACTGTCATTTATAACCAGGTCAGCCCTCCTGTCCATGGAAGTGGGTGTTTTGTTTATAAGGACTAATTTGCTTCCCCTGAAGTAATTTATAAGGCCTGCGGCAGGATATACCACAAGGGATGTTCCTCCCACTATTAAAACATCTGCCTGCTCTATGTAATCGACGGCTTTTCCAATGACATGGCTGTTAAGGGGTTCTTCGTACAAAACTACATCAGGTTTTACTATTCCCCCGCAGCTGCACCTGGGTATTCCTTTTGAAGCAATAATAAAATTTACATCATAGAACTTTCCGCATTTCATGCAGTAATTCCTGTGTACCGACCCATGAAGCTCCAGTACGTTCCTGGACCCGGCCGCCTGGTGAAGGCCGTCAATATTTTGAGTTATTACTGCCTTAAGCTTCCCTTCCTTTTCTAATTCAGCCAGCTTCTTGTGGGCACTGTTAGGTTTTGCATCCAAAAAAATCATCTTGTTTATGTAAAAGTCAAAGAACTCTTCCGGGTTGGACCTGAAGAAGCTGCGAGAAATCATCGTTTCCGGCGGATACTTGTATTTCTGGCTGTATAAGCCGTCAACACTTCTGAAATCCGGTATCCCGCTCTCGGTTGATACCCCTGCTCCTCCAAAAAATACAATATTGTCACTTTTTGAAATGATTTCTTTTAATTCAGGATTCATAAGAGCCTCCTAGATATTTTATTTTTATTATTTGAATAAGGTAAGCTTCGTATCATGAGAACGAAAAGAACTTTCCCAAAAAAATTATTCGTAAATGTATACTAACCTGTCACCCACCATGTCCATGTTCAGATAGTCTTCGTGTCTTTTTGGAATGGTAACAAGATCAGGATTGCCGTCACTTATAAATCTCTCTCTCTTGTTTTGTTCAAATTGTTTAAAATAATCCCACATGCCGCAGCCATCCACATTTATTTCACTTGCCGTCACCCTGTAGAGGCTGTTGAAATTCGTCAATATGTCAAAGGGAGAATAAGCTGGTCTCCAGCCTACGTCCAGGCTTGCTATAATCCTGTATTTATTGCCTTCATATTCTCCTTCGAGCATGTATTCGATATAATCCTCCTTTGGGTTGCTGCCGTGGGGTAAGGCCAGGGTCTCAACCGTATATTCAGGCAAATACTCATGAATTATTTTATTTATCAAACCTATTTCAATTTGTATTTGTTCGGGACCTAAGTCTTCTATTTTTTCGTGGCTGTAGGTATGGTTTCCTATATCATATCCATTTTCCACAAGCCACTTAAGCTTGTCCTCTACATACTTTTCCTGGCCAAAGGGGTTGGATCCTAAGAAAAAGCTTGCCGTCACATTAAAATCCGGATACCTTTCCTTAAACTCTTCCAAAATTCCGACGGCACAATCGGGGTCCAGAACCATTTCCCCGTTCTTTTCAATCAGGTTGAAATTATTCTGCCTTCCGTCGTCAAAGGTCAGTATTATGGGTGTAAATCCTGCTTCCGTATTTATTTCTCCCCTGGCATAATCATTTAGGCTTATCATCCTGTAACCGTTTTGATACATGTATTCCAAATCCTTGCGGAAATTATCGACGCTTCTTTGCCATGTAGATTCTTCCTGCCCAATTCCGTGATACATCAATATCATTATTTCTCCAAGTTCATTAGGCTGCAGGGATAAATCAACAGCCCCGATAATATCTTCTTCTGTCGGCTCTTTTTCTTCTTCAAATTGTGTTTCTTCTTCTAACTCTTGCTCTTCTCCGGGAACAGGATCTGCAGGCATATCCGGCGGAGTTTGAGCTGAAGGGGTGGCTGCTTCGCATCCCACCAAAATTAATAAGACAATTATTACAAGCGCTTTTTTCATTACATCCTCCTAATACTCTTAGCTTCATTCTATACTATTCAAAAGTATATGTCCATACCCGGTATTTTCAAATTTTTGTTTATTATTGGTTCCTGCTTTGGTATAATGGTTTTAGTACATATGCTTGGTAAGTCAAGTCAGATACGTAATACCACGGCCGGTTAACTAAGAGGAGGTTAATTTGAAAAGCGATAACAAGAATGCACAAGACAAGCTTAAACTCTTGTATATATTGGATTATATCGGTTTGCCCCTTACAAATATTGAAATTACAAATTATATATTGGAATACGGCATAATGGATTATTTCACCCTCCAGCTTTTGCTTGGAGACCTTTGTGACTCGGAACTGACTCTTCTTAAGCCAAATAACGGAAGTGAATACTATTCGGTTTCAAAGACAGGCAAGGCTGCTTTGGAAATGTTCAGGGATAAGCTGCCCCAATACTTCATTGATGAAGTAGAAAGTAATTTTTCCCGGATAAGAAAACAAATTAAAAAAGAAAGAGAATTATTCGGCCATTATTACAAGAGAAATGAGGATGAATATATTGTGGCTCTCCAGGTAACTGAAAATTCCACTGCTATCTTTAATCTGAGCATAAATGTTCCTGATGAAAGAACTGCAAGAAAAATAATCAGCAAATGGAAGATGGCGCCTGAAGAAATATTCGGCCATATAATGAAGGCTTTGACGGATTAAGGTATAACCTTGATTAAATTAGGTATAAATTGAAGTTTTAAAGACCTGACCTTGCGGTCTTTTTTTTCTAATATATCAATTTGCTCTTTTTTGGAATTTGTTACATAAATATTTTTGCTTCCGCAAGAAAGGGCTTCCGGATATCCGCCCAGGTATATTTTTTTTATTATCTTTCTTGATCCTGCATCTGCAATATAAAGGCTCTTATCAACCATATTAAGTACATAGACCCTGTTGTTATCATGATCCAGCAGAAAATCGGAAGCAAGGCCGTCTATTGTCATTGTATCTTCAATCCTGCCGTCAGGTATATTTATAAAATTTATCTTAGTTTGAATAATCCCGTTTACAAAATAGGTCATAACTACCAAAGTGTCTTCCAAAAGGTATAAGTGCATTGGCTTACCATCAGTTTTAAAGGTCCTGCTTAATCCACCGGATAAATTGTATTCAGCCACTTCATTTTCTTCATAGCAAGATGCATACAAGGTCTTGTATCTTTCCGAGTATTTAACGTCATGGGTTTTTATGCCTGCTGGAATCGACCCTGTTAAGGTAAAAGTTTTAAAATCAATGATTGATATGTTGTCTGATTCAAAATTTGCTACATATATATTTTCCTTGTCCAGGCACATGTGGCGGGGATCTCTTCCCACATTGGTTTCATAAAAACTATTTCTCTCGTCAAACTTATAGATTTTATTGTTGTAGGAATCAGCCATATACACGGAATTATCATAAAATTCAAGGCTGTGAATGGCAAAACAGCTGCTTGCACCCATATATAAGGCCTTATTGACTATATAATCATCATCAAAAAGTTCAATCAGAAAAATAAATAATTTCCCCTGACTTGTGCCGGTCGCAATTATTTTCTCGTCATGCATTCCAATCACCTCCATATAGTTTATGATTCAAACCAAAGGAAGTGATTATTTTTAGTGATTTATCGTTATAATAAAATAACAGCCTTAAGCTGTTATCATACAAAATTCCTATCCATTCGTAACGGGTATAAAAAATAATTTGAAGAACCTCATGCATGGTCGGGCCTTAATGAGATTCTTCGCTAAAATCAGAATTAATATTAAGACTTATGCACTTGGGATGCACACCCTTGTTCCTGCTATCAAGAAATTTGCCGGCCTCAAATGGGGATTAGCAATAAGTAATCTTGACGGTGTGATGTTGTTGGCCATAGCAACCGAGGAAAGGCTGTCTCCCGGCTGGATTACATATTCCCGGGTGGTTCCCTGGGGGCACTCTATATAGGTTTCTGCCGGTATGCACAATTCAGTTCCGGGAACTATTATCTCGGGATTGAAATTCCTGTTTGCTTCCCTTAATTCATTTAAACTTAAATTGTAAGATATCAATATGTCGCTTAACCTGGTCCCTTCTTGTATAGTAACTACCGTACCGAAAGGACAACCCGGAGGAACATTTGGTATGCATATTTCCTGGCCTACCTTCAAATCATAAGGATTTGCCTCAGGGTTGGCTTCTAAGAGCAAATTCAATGGTATGCCGTATCTTTGAGCAATATTATAAAAACTATCTCCTTCCCTTATGATATAATAAGCCCCGTTTATGCAGGGGGGTCTTGCGGGAACCCTTGGCACACAAATGGTCATTCCTTCGGTTAAGGACCTCAGTCTCAAGGTTGGGTTCAGTTCAATCAGACCCACCAGGTTCGTTCCAAACCTTGCCGCAATGGAATTTAACGTGTCTCCCGGCTGCACCTCATAAGGCATTGAATATATATTAGGGCATAGCTGCTGATTTTGTCCATAAATCACTATAATCACCTCATATTATAATTTGTTAGTTTATAATATTCATGATATAGTGAATGTTTCCACATATGCCTCTTTACTTTATTCAAACTTTTTTCTTTCTTCAACTGCTAACTTGTCGCATCTTTCATTGTAATCATGTCCCTTGTGCCCCGGAACATGGACGAATTTTACCTTGTGAGGGGCTGCGGCCTTCAAAAGCCTTTGCCACAATTCCTTGTTCATGACTGCTTTGCCGTCTGATTTTTTCCAGTTCCTTTTCTGCCACTCATCAATCCATCCCTTATTGAAGGCGTCGGTAACATACCTTGAATCCGTAACTATGGTTACATCACAGGGCTCTTTCAGGGCTTCAAGCCCGGTGATCACACCCATGAGCTCCATCTGGTTGTTGGTGGTATTTGCTTCCCCGCCGGAAAGCTCAAGCTCCTGTCCCTTATACTCCAGTATTACCCCATATCCTCCGGGGCCCGGATTTTTGCTGCAGGCCCCGTCTGAATATATATTAACTTTTTTCATCTTTCGGCTCCCTTGTTTTTAATAAACATTATTCTTAATATTCCATAATGCTCCTGCAATTCGTTAAGCTTATCTACATTGAACTCACCGATTACATCGATTATGGAGCAGGCATAGTCTCCTTTTGATTTATTGACCATACCGATAATATTGACATTATGAGATGCAAGGGCGGTAGAAATTTTACCAATCATATTGGGAATATTCTTATTCAACACAACAATCCTGTCAGTCCCAGGATACCTGTCCATGGAGCAATCGGGAAAATTAACGGAATTTGTTATATTGCCCTTTTCCAAATAATCAGTAAGCTCTTTTATCGCCATTTCGGCGCAGTTTTCTTCTGCCTCGATGGTAGATCCTCCCAAATGGGGGATGCACAAGGTATTCTTTGCCCTTAAGAGTTTTTCGTTGGGCAGGTCTGAAACATGGTACCCAACTTTGCCGCTTTCCAGAGCTTCAATCAAATCATCCTCGTTAATAACCCCGGAGCGAGCAAAATTAAGTATTTTTACCCCGTCCTTCATAAGCTTGATATTGTCTTTATTTATATAATCCTTGGTTTCATTGTTATATGGAACATGAAGGGTGATATAATCGCTTTTTCTGTACAATTCATTCACGTCATTTGTGTATTTAACATCCCAGGACAAGGCTAAGGCATTTTTAATGGAAATATATGGGTCATAGCCGATAACTTCCATACCCAATTTTACTCCTAAGTTAGCAACAAGATGACCTACATTGCCAAGCCCGATAACCCCAAGTGTCTTTCCCCTGAGTTCCGGCCCCACAAACTGTGATTTGCCTCTCTCTACGGTTTCAACCACGTTGCTTTCCAGTTTTTTTGTCCAGTCTATACTGTCAATAACCCTTCTTGAACTCATTAAGAGGCCTAATAAAGTCAGCTCGCAAACAGCATTGGCATTGGCCCCCGGAGTATTGAAAACAATGATTCCTTCTTCAGAGCATCTTTCGATGGGTATGTTGTTAACCCCGGCCCCTGATCTGGCTATAGCCTTCAGCCTTTTTGAAAAAACCATGTCATGAATATCCATACTTCTTATAATTATACCGTCAACATCTGACGTTTCTTTTCTTATTATTTCATACTTTTCCTCGGGAAGCAAATCCAGGACCTCCAGAGGAATATCGCAAAATAATGCTATTTTATGCATTTTTGTCCACGTCCTCCCACTGTTTTAATGTTTAGTATACTGCCGATGTCATGTAAAATCAAGTCTCAAGTTCATATATATAAAAAACTAACCGTTGATTGGTCAACGGTTACATGATTATTAACATAGGTTTAACAGAACTCAAGGGTATTTTTCACATTTTTATGTATCAGTTCCACCATCACCTTCTACCGAAAAAATTATTTCCTCCCAGCAGGAAGAATACTATCAACAATATAATCAACCATTCGCCCCAATCATTTGACCTGTCATCGCAGCAGGTAAAATTTGTTGCTTTTACTTCATCTGACATATAACTCACCTCTCTTAATTTATAGTTTAATATATGTCAGATAAAAAAAATTGTGATTTTATATGCCGTAAATTTCTTTTTATTTTTCCCGGCTCTACATGATTTCTCTTGTCGCCAGTACCTTTTCAATCAGGTCCGGAATATTTAACTTGCTTTCGGATCTCTTGATATTCTCAAGCCTTGGATTGATCAGGGGATGGGCCGGTGCAAAAACAGAGCAGCAATCATCATAGGGCAGGATTGAAGTTTCATAGGTTCCTATTTCTTTTGCAATTTTTATTATTTCGGTTTTATCCAATCCTACAAGAGGTTTAAGAACAGGCATAGTTATGGCTTCTTCAATAACAACCATTGATTTCATGGTTTGGCTGGCAACCTGGCCTAAGCTTTCGCCGGTTATAAGCATATCCATCTTGTTTTCCACTGCAATTTTTTCGGCAATCCTCATCATAAACCGTCTTGCCAATATGGTAGTTTCTTCTTCCCTGCAAAATTCCCTTATGGCTTTGTGGACTTCAAGCATATTAACGGAATGCAGCTTCATTTTTCCGCAGTATTCTTCCAGCTTTTCCTTCAATTTTAAAACTTTTTCATTAGCCCTTTCAGATGTAAAAGGATAGGTGTGAAAATAAAGGGCATCAATTTCTACCCCTCTTTTAGCTATCATATAGCCTGCTACCGGGCTGTCGATTCCGCCGGACAGCAAAAGCAGGGCCCTGCCGTTTGAGCCGACAGGAAGGCCTCCCAGGCTTTTAATCCTATCCGTTGATATGTAACAGGATTTCTTAATATCTATATAGATTTCCACATCCGGGTTATGAACATCTACTTTTACGGACCTGAACTTCTCTAAAATTTTGCCCCCAACCAAGGCATTGAAATCCATTGATTTTATGGGAAAATTCTTGTCTGTCCTGTTGGTCTTTACCTTAAATGTTTTTATATCCTTCTTTTCCAGAAGATATGCAAACAATTCAAGAGTTTTGTCTATGATTGCATCAACATCCTTGCCGGATTTTACGGAAGGGCTTATATTTGATATGCCGAAAATCTTTCTTACCCTTTCGATTATTTGATCCATATCCTCATGATTTTTCGTTTCCACATAAACCTTGCCCGAATCCTTGTATACGGTTACACCATTAAAGTCTTTAAGAGCATATTTAATTTGATCTGTCAGCCTTTGCTCAAAAGACCCCCTGTTCTTTCCTTTTAAAAACAGTTCTCCAAAACTTACTGCAGCTATATTGTACATATTATCCTCTCTTTGTTATGCTTCTGATATCTTTTACGGCTTGTTTAATATTGTCTATTACATATTCCACCTCGTCAAAGGTGTTAAAATAACCCAAACTTATGCGGACTGCCCCTTCCCGGTACTCATGTCCCAGCTTTATGGCTTCCAGTATCCTGTTATCCCTTGCCTTGGAAGAGCATGCAGACCCGGTGGATACATAAATGTCTTTGCCCTCCAAATAGTGGACCAGTACTTCTCCCGGCACATTTTTAAAGGATATGTTTATGATATGGGGAGCCCCGTCCCTGGGGTTATTGAATTTTATGTCATCAATCTCTTCTTTTAATCGCTTCATGTACAAATCTTTTAAGTCATACAGCTTTTTAACTTCCCGGTCAAAGCTCTCGTACAGGAGATCGCAGGCCTTGCCGAATCCTATAATCCCGGAAGTGTTTTCGGTACCCGACCGTATTCCCCTCTCCTGGCCTCCCCCGTAAACCAGGGGGGCGAGCTTTATTGAATGGCGGATGTACAAGCCTCCCACTCCCTTGGGCCCGTGAATTTTATGGCTGCTGAAAGCCAGGGTATCAAGGGGGGTTTTTTGAACATCAATCTTTATTTTCCCGTAAGACTGGACCCCATCTACATGAAACCTGGTATTCTTATTTTTATCCTTGATGACAGCCCCTATTTCATTAATATCCTGCACCGTGCCTATTTCATTATTGACATGCATTATGGATACCAAACGGGTCCTTTCATCGACCATGGTACTTAGTTCCTCGATATTTATTTTGCCATTTTCATCCGTATCAAGGTACTTAACCCTGCATTTGCCTTCCAGTTGTTTAAAAACATTGTATACTGACGGATGCTCGATTTTAGTGGTAATTATGCTGTCATCCCTGTTAAGATTTGACAAGTGCCCGAAAATTGCTATATTATTGCTTTCAGTCCCTCCACCGGTAAAATAAATTTCCTCAGCTTTTGCACCGATTAATTTTGCTGCGGACTTCCTGGCTTCTTCAATCTTTTTTTCTGCCATGAGCCCCATCCTGTGCAGGGAAGAAGGATTACCGTAATAGTTTTCGTTTACGTCTATTATTTCTTTCAGTACTTCATTTCTTACCCTAGTTGTTGCACTGTTATCCAAATATACCAGCATATGAGCCTCTCTCTTTTCATAAATTTTGAATCTTTAAGTATATAAATTGGTATAAAATACCATATCTTTTTCGACTTTTACATGTCGAAA
>DCDC01000015.1 GCA_002316225.1 Firmicutes bacterium UBA1065
ATTTCATCGTTATCTCCTTATAGTTGAATGTGTTCTATATTTATTCAGGCCTAGTAATTATATTCTAAATATTATAACATGCATGCATGTAATGTTCAATTAAATTTTTCGCGGCTCATACAAACAGCTCCTTGCATTCTGCAAAGCAAACACAGACCGGGCCTTCCTTTCTATTATTGCTTGATTTTTTGTATATATGAATGTATAATAGCAATGTTATCGTTATAAGAAGAAAAAAAGCATTAATAAAATCAGGTAAATATGAAAATAACAGTAAGGAACATAGAAGACACTGAAAGATTAGGAAAAATAATTGCAAGGTGCCTTGAAAAGGGTACTGTTATTTGCCTGGACGGGGAATTGGGAGCCGGCAAAACCACCCTTACTAAGTTTATTGCCAAAGAATCAGGCGTGAAAGAAAACATCGTTAGCCCGACCTTCACAATCATAAAAGAATATGAAGGGAAGCTGCCTTTTTACCATATGGATGTCTACCGGATAGATTCGGAAGATGACATGTATGATATGGGCTACGATGAATATATATATTCTGAGGGTGTTACCGTTATAGAATGGGCAGATTTGATAAAGGGAATACTCCCGGAAGAAAGAATAGAAATAAGAATGAAAAGAATTGATGATGAAAAAAGAGAAATAAGCATAGAAGGAAAAGGACGGGTTTTCGAAAAATTAGCAGGGGAGTTAAGCAATGAAAATACTTACAATTGAATCAGCATCAGTAACGGCTTCCTGCGCTGTAGCCGAAGATGAAAATATTTTGGGAGAATACACTTTAAGGCATAAAAAAACTCACTCGGAAAAACTTATGCCTTTAATTGAAGACTTGATGCGGGAATTGAAATTAAAGATCGATGACATTAATTACATTGCAGTTTCAAGAGGTCCCGGTTCTTATACCGGATTAAGGATAGGAGCAGCCATAGCAAAAAGTATAGCCTTTGCCGCCGGCATTGAAATTATTGGTGTTCCTACCATGAAATCATTGGCAGCAAACCTTTATATTGAAGATAAGCTTATTGTACCTGTAATGGATGCCAGGGGAGGAAGGGTATATACCGGTATATACAGGTGGAAAAATAATGAATGTACCGAGCTAAAAGACCAGTTCCCTTGTAATATTGATGAATTGATTGAAATATTAAAGGATTATGAGGAACCGATAATTTTTAACGGAGACGGGTCGGTAAACTACAGGGAAAAAATTGAAAACACCTTAAAGAAAAAGGCATATTTTGCTCCGGAAGTTTTCAATTATTTAAAAGCATCGACACTTGCATGTGTTGCCTATAAAATGGCAGCCCGAAGGGAAACAGTCCCGGCAGAAGCTTTTAAACCGCAATATTTGCGTTTGTCTCAAGCAGAAAGAAACAAAAAGTAAGAGGTGCGTATGGGGGACCTTATTATTCGAGGAATGCTTCCTGAAGACATAGACCAAATAGCCCACATTGAAAGCATATGTTTTTCCATGCCCTGGTCTAAAGCATCCTTTGAAAATGAATTAAAAAATGAGTTGGCATATTACCAGGTAGCTGAAGTTTCGGGCAAAGTAGTTGCCTACATGGGCATGTGGAAGATTATTGATGAATGCCACATAACAAATGTTGCTGTTCTGCCCGAATACAGGAACAGGGGGATAGCAAGCATCCTGATTAAGAAAATGATAGATATATGCAGATGCTCGGAAATTTCTGCCATGACACTAGAAGTCAGGGTATCAAATGAGCCGGCAATAAATCTCTACAAAAAACATGGATTCCTTCCAGTTGGAAAAAGACCGAGATATTATTATAAGCCCATAGAGGATGCCTTAATAATGTGGAGGAAGGTGGACTGACCCGCATAGGGAGATGCCCCGCAAAAAGCCAAGGAGAAAAAATGAAAAGAAAAAACAATCATAAGAGAAGATGGATGACAATTATAGTTATTGCCATATTATTAGCGTTTGGAACATTTTTCATAATAGATAAAATGAACAATGAAAAAACACCTCCAAAGGAGCAAGAGGAGGAGGAAGAAAGGGAGACTGCAACTGAACCGGAACCGAAGGAAGAAGAGCTTCCTGAGCCGGAAAAACCAAGTAATCCTGAAGAGCCGGCCCCGGAGGAAGCAACCGAAGAACCTGAATTTGGTAAATTGGTTGAAAACCCGGAGAATATTGATGTAATCGTCAATAAAAAGAGACACCTGCCGGAAAACTATGTTCCGGAGGACCTGGTTCCCTTGACTGATGTACCCACGGTACTTTCAAACCCGGAAGTAAACCAGCTGAGGAAAGTTGCCTACGAAGCCCTGAAGGATTTGTTTGAAGCCGCAAAGGAAGAGGGTTACGAGCTCCATGCCCGCTCCGGCTACAGGTCATACTACACCCAGGCCTCCTTGTATGCATCCTATGTAGAAAACTACGGCAAGGATGCAGCGGATAAATACAGTGCCAAACCGGGCCAAAGCGAACACCAGACCGGCCTTTCAATGGATATTACATGTGAAGCCGTAAACTACAGATTGGATACCATATTCGGCGACACGGAAGAAGGGAAATGGGTTGCGGAAAATGCCCACCGCTACGGATTTATAATCAGGTACCCGAAAGGTAAGGAAGAAATAACAGGCTATGCTTACGAGCCCTGGCACATAAGGTATTTAGGGGTCGACCTGGCTGAAAAGGTATATGAATCCGGACTGACATTAGAAGAATATTTTCAATAAAATCTTGCACTGTTTGAGCGCAGCGAGTTTGCAAGCTGTAGGATTTTTAGCCGGAATGAGCTTTAGAATTATTCG
>DCDC01000055.1 GCA_002316225.1 Firmicutes bacterium UBA1065
GACCAGGTTTGGTTATCCGAACTGACGGTGGAAGAAGCAGAAAAATACATTGCAGACAAGGAATTTGCAGAAGGTTCCATGCTTCCCAAAGTTATAGCAGCCATATCCTTCGCCAGGTCAAAACCGGGCAGGAAGGCATTGATTACTTCATTGGAGAAGGCAGCCGACGGCTTGGCCGGCAAGACCGGAACATGGATAAAATAAAGGACGGGGACAGGTATGTCCCCAATTTTTATTGCAGTATCAACATTCATATGATATAATTAAGAAAAAACGGACATGGGAGGTATTATGAAAAAGCTGTGTAAAATTATCTTACTTTCTATCGTTTTGTCCTTGCTGTTTACGATGGCTGCAAATGCTCTTGTCTTTAAAGACATTTCAAATCACTGGGCAAAATCCTACATAGAGAGAGTTGAAAAAAACGGGCTTGTTTCCGGTTATGCGGACGGTACATTCAAGCCTGATAACAATGTAACCGTATTGGAAACCCTGATAATGATGTCAAGATTATATGACATCGATGAAGATATAAAAAAAGAAATAATTGATGATTATAAACCTTCTTTGGAAAACATGAAAAATGTTACGGGTTATGAATGGTCACTGGATTATTTGGCTCTTGCCATTGAGCTTGGTATAGTAAATGAGCAGGCTGTAAAGGACATGTTCTCAAACAGAAACATTTTTAATGATATCAGAAGGGAAGAAGTGGCAGTACTTTTGACTAAGGCATTAGGCCTGAATGATGAGGCAAGAAGCCTGAAAACCTATGTTCTGCCCTTTAATGACAGGGATGAAATAAGTGCTTCCGCAAGGCCTTACATTTACCTCATGTATGAAAAGAAAATAATGTTAGGCGACAATGAAAAAAATATCAACCCGGCGAATAAAATTACAAGGGCGGAGATTTCCGTACTCTTGGACAAGGCATTTGATTACATAAACGACAATAAAATATTTCCTGTTTTTGATAAATATAAACCCAGCACAAGTATCGACGGCTTAATTTCCAAAGTATCAATAAATAAAGCCGAATCCTTCCTGTATGTGACTGACTATGCAGGTGTTGAAAGCATAGTAAGGATAAATAATGATACAAGAATAACCCTAAACGGAAAAATAAGGGAAATATCAGATTTGAAAAAGGACATGCTTGTTAGCTGCAGGATTAATGAAGAAAGACTGGCTTTATCTGTTGAGGCTGACAGTACAAAGGACGTGGTAAGGGGCATAATTCAACTTGTGGCTTATATAGAGCCTGCCAAGATAACCATTTATGATGAAGATGACGATAAGGTTACATATGATGTGGACAAGAAAGTTGAAGTGTACCATGATGGTAAAACAACCGAATTAAAAGACCTTAATAAAAAAGATCAAGTGATTCTCTTGCTGGATGAAGGAGTGGTATACAAGATTTATTCCGTAAGCCGCATCAAGAATTATGACGGAGTAATCAAATCCATAGACTACAATTACCCCATAAAACTTACTATTGAAACTGATGATGGCCTTACAAAGACATTTGTTTTCACCGGGAGCGTGGATGTAACAAGAAATGATGAAGAATCAAGTTTTGACCAGCTTGGAGCCGGAGATGAAGTTACAGTAACCACCGAATATGATGAGATGACTGCAATTAACGTCATCGCCAAAGAAGCCGAAATGAGCGGAGTAATTAAGGAAATATTGATAGGGCCTCAGTGTAAAATAAAAATTGCGGATGAGGACGGAGACATTACCCAGTATAATGTAAGCAACAATGTTAAGATAACGATTGGGTCAAAGAATGTATCCATTTATGATTTGCGTCTCGGATACAATGTAAATATTAATACTGCCGGTGATGAAATCGCAACAATCGAAGTTTCTCAAATTGAAACTGCCAAGAGCTTTTCCGGAAAAATTATATACATCAATCCGGATAAAAAGCTGATAATGATGCAAAATACTACTTCATCAGGGAAGACGGAACTCATATACCTGACCGTAACCAATAACACAAAAATATTCGACACTTCCGGAACTACCAAATATTTTAAGGATTTAAAGGAAGGGGAAAATATTTTAAGTACGGCCATTCAACAGGGGACGGAAAATATAGCGGTTAGTATAATGACACATTAAAAGCATCGAAAGATGCTTTTAATCCTTAATGAAGGGGCGAAAGGGTGTGAGTGTATGAAAAGCCCAAAATTGTTTCCAGTTATTTTAACCTTGGTGCTTGTTGCCGGCTGCACTAAGCTTCCCGCCTCTGAAGAAACAGGTTTGGGACCGGGAGAATATGAAGGTATTGCCGCCAGCCAGGAAATCAAGAAGGAAAACTTAAGCTTAAAGGAAGAACTGGAAAAAACCAAAAAAGAATTGGAAGAGCTGGAAAAAGAGTATTTAAATCTGGTTAAAAGCAATGAAAGTATAATATCCAAGCTTCAGGAAACAGAAACCAAGCTTGATATAATAGAAACTGCTGACATGCCTGAATTTAAAGTTGAAGATACCGATTTAAACAGTATCCTTTCATACCTGGAAGAGAGCTCAAGCTTAATCGACAAAAGCACCAGAGGGATTGACATCATAAGCTCCGGTGGAAGGGTGATATTCAGAACATTAGGATACGGCAATGTATTCAGCCAAATATTCATATGGGAGGAAGGGGATAAGGAACCCACCCTGATTGAAGGAGCTTCCTTTGACAAGGATATCTCCTATGAATGGCTTGATAAGTATCTTTTGATTAAAAGCGGCGGCAAGTGCAAAGTACTGGACCCGGAGGGAAAGAAAATTACAACTTCCTTTGACGAGCCAAGAAAAATGCAGTTGATTAAGGACACCGGTACGGTATTGTTGATAGACAAGGATAATAAGTTTGTTTTATATGATTTTATAAATGAAGGTAAGAGGCAAATCATCTTAGACAATGATAAGTACACTGATTTTTATCTGAACGGTGAGTATGTTTTATTCACGGGAGCCTATACCGAAAATGATGTGAAGTATGAAATCCGGGCAAGCTTTGACCTTGATAAAATGATGAAAATATATGATATACAAAGGACCGGTGAAGCAAGCGGAGAAAATTCAGATAACCCGGCAGAAACAGAAGATAACCTTTAATAATTAACCCATAAAAATTTATGGCAGAAACGGAATGTTTTCTGCCATATTTAAATTCACTGGATTTTTCCCTTCAGCACATTCAATACAGCTCCTATGATTATTGAATACAGGGGTATCATAAAGAAGTTTGTCAGGATCCTGGCCGGCAGGGTAATCATTATTCCTATGCCGTATAAAACATATAAGAAGTAAGTGTTTAATATTATTGATGTTATAAGCTGAGTTACGCTGACAGCAAATACTATTTTGTTCATGCTCAGATCCCTGGACCCGGATGATATCATAATTGGCGTTACCAGGTAAATTGCCACAAGGACAAAGAATCCGGCTGCATATAAGGGGTTTAAGGGTTTTCCATCATATATGATACCCTTGTCAAAGGTCAGCAAACCGTTTTGTATAAAGACCAGGACAAAACCCACGGATAAGAGAGAGATAAAAACTGTATTTAACAAGTTATAATTCATATCTTTTTTTAAATGTTTAAAAATAATTCCCGGAATGAATCCACACAAGCCGCTGGCTAACGTAAATCCGGGGAAGAAGGGGCCTCCCGGCTTAACAATGAAGTTGATTATATCTGCTGCAGCTCCGGTCAAAAACCCGGCAATGGGACCTAAAACCATGCCTGACAGCATCAGGGGAAGGTTGGCGAAGTTTATTCTTAATGCAGGTATTCCTGCCAAAGGAATATAAACCTCGAACATTACTTTTAAAACCAGGCTCATTGAAATAAAAAGCCCTGCCCTTACAAGTGTAAGAGGCGTAAATTTTTGTGGCTCAGTATTACTTCTCATTTTTTCCTCCTTATGAGCAAAGCAATACCTCCGCACAATATAGGAGTAACATAAGTTTCTCTAATACAGCGGAAGCGACCAGATACCGCAGACCTGAGTCTTTCGTTTGAGGGCAACGTCCCATCCCTCAACACTTAACGCATCTTGTCTACTCTGCATATTGGATAATATGTTAGCACAAAATAATCAATCTGTCGATATTTTTTTATATTCTTTTTTCTTGG
>DCDC01000001.1 GCA_002316225.1 Firmicutes bacterium UBA1065
ATATACAAAAAATCAAGCAATAATAGAAAGGAAGGGCCTGTCTGTGTTTGCTTTGCAGGATGCAAGGGGCTGTTTGTATGAGCCGCAAAAAAATTTAATTGAACATTACATGCATGCATGTTATAATATTTAGAATATAATTACTAGGCCTGAATAAATATAGAACACATTCAACTATAAGGAGATAACGATGAAATACGGCTTTAATCATATATATTTTATAGGAATCGGCGGGATAAGCATGAGCGCCCTGGCCGAAATAATGCTTGAGGAAGGAATCAAGGTATCCGGCTCTGACAGGAATTATTCAAAAATAATTAAAAAACTCCAGGCTGCCGGCGCTGATTTTCACTTGGGACATGACAGCAAGAACATAAATGAAGATATTGATTTAGTTGTATATACCCATGCTATCTCGGATGACAATCCGGAGCTTTTAAAAGCTAAAGAACTTAATTTAAAAATAATGGACAGGGCGGAATTCTTAGGCTTTGTTATGAAAAACTACAAGCATTCCATATGCGTTTCCGGAACCCACGGTAAAACCACAACCACCGGAATGCTGTCATCGGTTTTGATAAAAACTGATTTGGCTCCCACGATTTTTCTGGGAGGTGAAATGGATTCCCTGGGCGGAAACCTCCTCCATGGGTCTTATGAGCTTCTTTTGACTGAGGCCTGCGAATACAGGAGAAATTTCCTTAAATTTAATCCCACCATGGAAGTCATTTTAAATATTGAAGAGGACCACCTTGATTTTTACAAGGATTTAAGGGATATTGAAAGGGCATTCCTGGAATATGCCCAAAAGCTCCCTGAAGATGGTTATTTGATAGTAAACGAAGCCTACAGGCACTTGTTCCATGATTTAAAATGTAATGTCGTAACCTTCGGCCTTGATAAGGGCACATACCATGCCCAGGATATAAAGCTTATGCCGGAGCCCTCATATACCCTGATGAAGGGGGATGAGAAGATAATTGATATCAAGCTCAAAGTGTTTGGAGAGCACAACATTCTTAATTCCCTGGCCGCCTGCGCAGCATGCCTGTCATTAGGCATCAAGCCCGAAACCGTGGCAGGGGGATTGCTTGATTTTAAAGGGGCCCACAGGAGATATGAATATAAGGGCCAGGTAAACGAAGCTCTTGTTTTTGATGACTACGCCCACCACCCTTCGGAGATGAAGGCTACACTGAAGACTGCCCGCTCTTTTGCAAAAGGCAGGATAATCACCGTCTTCCAGCCCCATACTTACACGAGAACCATAAAGCTCCTGGATGGTTTTGCAGAAGCCTTGTCTCTTTCTGATTTAGCAATCCTTGTAGACATCTATGCAGCAAGGGAAAAGAATACCGGTGAGGTTCATTCAAAGGATATAATAAACAAAATGAAAGAATATTCAAAAGATGCAATATACGCGGAAAGCTTCAGAGAGGCTGCTGATATAGTCAAAAGAACAGCAAAAAAAGGTGATATGATAATCACCATGGGAGCAGGAAATGTTGATGAAATAGCAGATCTGCTTGTTGATTCAATGTCATCCTGATCGAAGCGAAGGATCCCATGGGATTCTTCGGGCTAATGTCCTCAGGATGACAGTTTACGCTAATTTTCCCTTCCAACCAGGTATTTTGCCAATTCTATGAGGTATCTTGCCTTGCCACCGAATATGGTCAAGCTATTAACAGCTTCTAGGGTTAATTCCTCTATGTCCTTTCTTGCCTCATCTATGCTTTTAAATGTCAAATAAGTAATCTTATTGTTTACGGCATCGCTTCCGATTGCCTTCCCTAATTTTTCCTGGGTACCTGTAACATCCAAAATATCATCTTCTATCTGAAAGGCTAAACCTATTTTTTCTGCGTAATTCTCCAGAGCTTTTGTTTCTTCTTGCCCTGCACCTGCCAAAACTGCCCCGGCCTTTATGCTGCTTTTAATGATAGCCCCTGTTTTTAACGAATACATGTATTTAAGGTCTTCAAGAGACCTTATTATATTTTCACCATCCATGTCTATTACCTGGCCTCCGATCATACCTTCCGTACCGGAGGAATCGGCGATTATTTTCAGAGCTTTTACCCCATTTAAGTTTCCGGATTTAATTGCTGCTTCCAAACCTGTTTCAAAGGCCTTGTTGAGAAGGCCGTCCCCTGCAAGTATTGCCGTTGCTTCCCCAAACTTCTTGTGGTTTGATAACCTGCCTCGCCGGTAATCATCGTTGTCCATGGCCGGCAAGTCATCGTGAATCAATGAATAGGTATGAATCATTTCCATGGCGCAGGCATAGGGCAGGGCTTCCTTTATGTCTTCCCTGAACAGTTCATAGGCAGCCAAAAATAATACGGGCCTTAACCTCTTTCCTCCCGATAAAAGGCTGTAATTCATGGCTTCATATATTATTTTTTGGGGGTTTTCTTTTTCTTCTATCGCTTGTTCTAAGTATTCGTCGACAATGCGAACCTTTTCTTTAAACCATTCTTTAAAATCCATATTAACATTTCCTTTGCTCTGAATTCTTTAATGCATCCTTTGCTGCACATAGGGTGTCGGGAGTTATGACCTCTGATGAATCCCTTCGTACATGTGCAGTATCATGATTAAATTATATCATATATATAAGCAAATTGTAAAACTATTCTGAAGGCATAGTTCGAAAACACCTATACATAAATTAGCGTAACGCACGTAAAGCCTGCCTTTTCTAACCAAGAATAAATTGACTATGGTTTGTGGGTCGTATATAATATATCTATATTATGGAAACGTATGCATAAATTTGTAATATTGTTTATATCTGCATGAAGCTGATATAATAGATAACACAAAAATAATAGAGGAGTTTATGAAAATGAGAAAATTATTGGCATTGTTTTTAGCATTGTTGATGGTTGCCCTTATTTTTACAGGCTGTACTCAGACAAGCCAACCTTCGGCGCCACAGGCTGATACGCAGTCACCGTCTGAAGAAGAGCAACAGGATGATGGAGCAAAGAGTGAACAAATATTAAGGTATGGTGCATCAGGGTTTAACGGAATATTTAATCCCATTATGTTTGAAAATGTTTATGATGGTTATATTTCAAACATTATATTTGAAAAGTTAATAACGCACACTCCTGAAGGTGAATATATTCCCGGAATTGCTGAATGGAAGTTATCGGAGGATAAATTAACCTACACATTCATATTAAAGGATGGAATCAAATTTTCTGATGG
>DCDC01000008.1 GCA_002316225.1 Firmicutes bacterium UBA1065
GTTTTTTTATATATTTTTATATATAATTATATAAGACCTCAAGAAGTTTGTCAACGTTTGCACAATAAGAATAAGCATACAAAAAAGAGATACAATTGCATAGCAAAGGATCTCATTTTGTTTTATGTCAAATTAAGTGTATTCTTCTTACAAAAGGTTGTATATTCCCAAGGTTTTCAGGTGCTCATACTTTTTTGACATGATTTCGGCCAGGTCAAGATCAAGAGCTTGACACATGGATGCCAGGTAGAATAACAATTCACCCATTTCTTCCTCGATCTTATCCCTGCATTTGGGACACAGGTCACCTTCAACGTGGGTATCCAACTCCTTTTGGTTCTCTTCCAAAGATTTGTCCGGTGAAAATATTTGCTTGGTCGCATGTATTTCAATGCAGCCGCAATGGGTAGCAGACTTGAAAACAGCCCTGTTAAGCATGGATGTTTGCTCGTCTAATTTCGTTACGATATCCAGGATGCTCTTGTTCAACAATTGCAGTTCAGCTGTTGTTTTTTGAAATTCACTACAGTTGCACGACATATTTTCAACTCCCTTCGTATATTAAATTATACTTAAAGACAAGCATTGATGTCAATTACTTTATTGCATATTTAATAAACAACCTTTTTAGCATAAAAAAGTACATGGAGAATAAAATATAAAGAGTAAATATGTGGGGGGATGTTCATGAAAAGAATAATAACCATAGTTGCGATTATAGTATTCATTGCTGCAATTTTGTTTTTTTTCAGGTATTTTAGAGGGAAGGGTGTACAAAACGTGAGTTTTGATAATATTAGTCCTGAAAATATACCAAAACAAATCACCGAGGTGCTTCCCAACTACAGGATGAAAGAAAAAGCCTTAGTGTGCAGAATAAATGACGAAATCTTTGTTGTTGTAACAAGAGGTGAAAAAAACACGGCAGGCTACGAAGTTGAAATAGATAAAATAACTTTAAGCGAAGTAGACGGGGAAAGGGTGCTGACCGTATATGCCCGTTACAAGGATCCCAAACCGGGTGATGTTACGGCACAAGTGCTGACATATCCTTTTGCCGTTGTTAAAACCGAACTGGAAGAATTGCCACAGAAGGTGATCCTGGAAAGGGAGTACAAGAACTAACTCCAAGTTATTTGTTACAAATTGTCAAAAACTGTCTTTTTTGGATTTTATAGAGTCCAGAAAAGACAGTTTTTTGTGTTGCTTAGAAACTTTAACATATCTGTCATTATTGAAATTGTACTTATTTGTCATTCTATGAACAACCTGCAAACTGTCATTCTTAGAGCTTTGGCCTGAAGAATACAATGGAATCCTTCGCTTCGCTCAGGATGACAATGGAATTATTGGATCACGCTTAAATTTACAAGGCTATTACATATATTTTTATTTATGTAAAAATTAAACATTTCATTTCCTTTAAAAATATTGTAAAATATCATAATAATAGTTGAAATTTTGTCATTTTATGTTATATTAATACTATACGCTATGAGGTGAACGACCAGTGATTGAGTTTAGCCATGTTACGAAAATATACAAAAAGACTTTTACCGCCGTTAAAGACATTAATTTAAAAATTGACAAGGGTGAATTTATATTCATAGTCGGAAAAAGCGGGGCGGGCAAAAGTACCCTGATAAAGCTGTTGTTGAGAGAAATCAGCCCTACACAAGGGATTATTACATATAACAACCAGGATATCAACAAGATAAGAAAAAGAAGCTTAGCAGAATACAGGAGAAAAATCGGCTTCATTTTCCAGGATTACAGGCTTCTTCCCAAGCTGACCGTATATGAAAATGTTGCCTTTGCAATGGAAATGATTTGTGCTCCGTCAAAAAACATAAGAAGGGAAGTTCCCCTGGTTCTCAGTATGGTGGGATTGAGCGATAAGGCCAAGTATTATCCCGACGAATTGTCGGGTGGGGAGCAGCAGAGGGTTGCAATTGCAAGAGCCATAATCAACAAACCTGAAACCGTAATTGCGGACGAGCCTACCGGCAACCTGGACTTGGAAACATCCAAGGAAATCATGAAAATACTGGCAGAGATAAACAGGCGGGGAACCACGGTTATCATGGCCACCCACGACAGGGAAATAGTAAACTTTTTCCAAAAGAGAGTGATAGAGCTCAAGAGCGGTATTATTATAAGGGATACCAGGACAGGGGGATATGAAGATGAACCCGAAGAAGATTAAATATATATTCAAGCAGGCCTTCAAAAGCATGTGGCGAAATCGAATGATGGGGGCTGCTTCAATCGGCTCAGTCACGGCTGTTTTGATAATACTTGGTTTTGTTTTGATAGTAGTTTTAAATGTAAATAATATGGCCATGGTTGCCAAAGAAACCTTCGACCAGATAGCGGTTTATATAGCCGAAGGGGTGGATGAAGACCAGATAGAAGAAATGGGCAAGGCCTTCAGGGAAATCGACGGGGTTATGGCAGTTGCCTTTCAAACAAAGGACTATGCCCTTGAAAGCGTGAAGAAGGATTGGGGTGAAGACGCCATCCTGCTCCAGGACTTGAGGAACAATCCTTTCCCCGACACCTATATTGTACAGCTCACCGATGTCAGCAAGGCGGATGAAGTAATCGCCAAGCTTCAAACTTTTGAAGGGGTGGAGAGGGTAAGGTACTATCAGGATGCGGTAAATACCCTCATAAAATTGGCCGATTTTGTGAAGAGATTTGGAGCAGGTATAACAATAGTTCTCTTATTGATAAGCGTATTCATAATTTCCAACACCATTAAGATAACGGTCTTAAGCAGGCAAAGGGAAATTGAACTTATGCAGTATATAGGGGCTACAAACGGATATGTAAGAGGGCCCTTAATCCTGGAAGGCATCATGCTGGGCCTCTTAGGGTCTTTAGTGGCAATTTTGCTTATAATGCTGGGATACTCCTACACCATCAATTATCTTGCGGGCCGCTACGTGGCCCTCATATCGGGAATGTCGGGATATTTAGTGGGTGTTGAAATGGTTTTGGATGACCTAATCATAATATTTATGACAATAGGTGTCGGCATCGGGATACTAGGAAGTTTGGTATCGTTGAAAAAGTTCTTGAGCATTTAAGGAGAGGGTTATGTTTAAAAAATGTCTTGCAATACTTCTGTTAACACTGACTCTTTTTAGTTTCTTCCCTGTAAGTGCGGGAGGCAGCATCGCTGATTTAAGGTACAAGCAGCAACAGATAGAAAACCAGATAAAAGAAATCCGCAAGAAAGCAGAAGCTCTTAAAAGTGAAAAGAAATCAATTGAATCGGAAATCCAGATTCTTGACAGTGAATTAAGGGCCTTGACCCTGGAAGCCGAAAAGCAGGAAGTTCAAATGCAGGAAATCTGCATGCGGATCGAAGAATCTGAGCAAAAAATCAAGGAGCTCACCGAGGAAATTGATAAAAACAACGAATTGCTGGAACAACGCTTAAGAGCAATGTACATGAACGGAACGGGCGGATACCTGGAAATAATTTTAGATGCTGAAAACCTTATTGATGCCTTGACAAGGATGGATTTAATCCAGTTAATCATAAAAAGCGATGTTGAACTGTTAAAAGAAATCAGTGAACAAAAAGCAGAAGTTGAAGAATTAAAAATAGCACAGGAGACCAGAAGACTTGAGCTGACTGCAATAATCAACGACTTGAATGCCAAGCAAAACGAAGTCATGGTAGCTTCACGGGCTAAGGAAAGCTACATGGTAAGCCTGCAGAGCAACATAGAAGAGATTTTAAGACAGGAAGCTGCTATGGAAGAGCAGTCAAAACAAATCGAAAAGGATATCATAGCCCTGCAGCGTGCCGTTGAATATGTAGGCGGGGAATTAATGTGGCCTCTACCCGGAAATTACAGGATAACATCCGAATTTGGGGGAAGGGTACACCCCATAACCGGCAAGTGGTCCACCCACGGGGGCATGGATATAGCAGCGCCTTACGGGACCAATATTCTTGCGGCAAATAGCGGAGTTGTAATATATGCGGGATACCATTATTCTTACGGCAATTACATAATCGTTGACCACGGTGGAGGCATAGCAACTCTTTATGCCCATTGCTCAAGATTGCTTGCCCGGGAGGGACAAGCCGTAACCAAGGGTGAGGCTATAGCCCAGGTTGGTTCAACGGGTGAATCTACCGGAAATCACCTCCATTTTGAAGTCAGACTTAACGGGGTAAGACAAAATCCCATTGACTACTTAAAAGGACGATAAAAATATTGCGGTGCCGGGCACCTTTCAAAGTGCCCGGCACCTTTTTTATATTTTTATCACCCCCTTATATCAGGGCTCGTTTTTGGCATTCTTCCATCAATTCATCCAATTTTTCCGCATTCATGGTTTCGTATTTAAGCAGGTACTGGGCAACCTTATCAACCACCGCCTCATTTTCCCTGATTATGGAAAGAGCCCTGTCGTAGGAATCCGCAGTCATTTGCTGGGCTTCATCCTTGATGCTGTCTAAGTAATACTTTATGAGCCTTTCATCGATGCAGGTGTTCTGGGTGTTTTTACCCATTCCGTAGCTGCATATTATCTCGTATATAATATTTGTGGATTCCTTGATGTCATTTGAAGCCCCTGTTGATATTTCTCCTATGAAAATTTCTTCGGAAGCCCTGCCCGCCAGGAGGACGACTACCTTGTCGAAGAGCTCGTTTTTTGTGTAGAGAAATTTATCTTCAGTCGGGAACTTCAAAACATATCCTAAGGCCTTGTCTCTTGGGATTATGGAAATTTTCTGGACCTTATCTATATTAAGTATCTTGGCTGCAACCGCATGACCTGCCTCATGGTAGGCAACGATTCTCTTTTCCTTGTCGCTTACGGTTGAATGCTTTATCTCCAGGCCTGCAGCAATTTTTTCAATGGCATATTCGAAATTTTCAACGGTAATTTTCTTTGATTTGTCCTTTATTGCCTTAAGGGCTGCTTCGTTGGCTATGTTGGCAAGCTGGGCTCCTGAAAAACCATGAGTCTTTATGGCTATATCCTTTAACTGAACTTTTTTGTCCAGGGGTTTGTTTCTGGTATGAACTTCCAGTATTTTCAACCTGGAATGAAAGTTGGGATTTCCCACGTATATTTTCCTGTCAAACCTGCCTGGACGCAGGAGAGCTTCGTCCAGGAGGTCCAACCTGTTGGTCGCTGCAATCACTATTACGTTGCTGGTGTTGTTAAAGCCGTCAAGCTCAATTAAAAGCTGGTTTAAGGTCTGGTCCTTCTCATTGTTGCTGTCGGCATTCCTCTTGGCGCCCAAGGCATCAACTTCATCTATGAATATAATGCTGGGGGCTTCTTTCCTGGCCCTTTCAAATATGGTCCTCACTCTTTTTGCTCCTACTCCCACGTATTTTTCCACGAATTCGGACCCGCTGGCATATATGAAGGTCGCCTTTGCTTCTCCTGCAATTGCTTTTGCTATAAGGGTCTTGCCGGTTCCGGGAGGACCGTATAGTAGTATGCCTCTCGGGACTTTGGCATCCATCATCCTGTATTTGTCTTCATTGTTCAAAAAATCAATTATGTCCGTCAGATCCTCCTTGATTTCCTCAAGTCCTGCAACGTCGTCAAAGCTTATTTGAATTTTGGGTTCTTCGGTTTTTTTCTTTTCGAAATATGAAACCGAAGCTAAGCTTTCATTTACTTCCACATCATCTTCACTGTGCTTTTTTTTGATAATAATTAACATAGCTTTTGAAATGAACATAGTATATAATATAAGCGGAGTCATATACAGCACCGGTAATTTCATGTTTTGAGGCATTGACGCAAAGAAAAATATATATGCAATTAAGATAATTATCACGGGGAAAAATCTTATTTTCATGTTACCTCCTTATGTCGAAAGATGAACTCTAGGTTTGCTGTGTTTTTATCTTCTCCATTACAAAAAAAGTTATGACATAAAAAGATAAATAAATGTTGACATTTATTGTAATCTTGTATATACTAATTTAGTGTTCAAGAAGAAGTAACCGCTTCTCACCTTGCGGCGTTTTATTAACTGCCAGCCTGGTTAAATATAAATGCAATTATTTTGTGTTTTTAAGATAGCGGTGAAGTTCGCTATTTTTTTTATAGCATTTGCAATATTAAAGGAGGGAAAAGTTATAAAAGAACTTCAAATCAACGAGCAAATTCGTGAAAAAGAAGTAAGAGTCATCGACTCTGACGGAAGCCAGCTTGGTATCATGAGTACCAAAGAGGCATTAAAAATTGCCGAAAGCAAAAAACTTGACCTGGTCAATGTGTCCCCTAACGCAGAACCGCCCGTGTGCAGGATCATGAATTATGGAAAGTTTAAATACGCCCAGGCAAAAAAAGAAAAAGCGTCCAAAAAGAAGCAAAAAGTGATTAATGTCAAGGAAATCAGGATGACACCCAATATTGAGGAACATGACCTGGCCGTAAAAGCAAAAAATGCGGCAAGATTTCTTGAAGACGGGGACAGGGTTAAAGTTGTTGTGCGATTCAGAGGTAGAGAGTTGGGGAAGATGGAATTAGGCAGAGAAGTATTAATGCAATTTGCTGAAATGACATCAGAATATTCTGTTATAGATAAACAACCGACTGTTGAAGGCAAAAATATGAGTATGTTTTTGACGCCAAAAAAATAACTTAAGGAGGAACCACTATGCCAAAAATTAAAACAAACAGATCAGCTGCCAAGAGATTTAGAAAAACCGGAAGCGGTAAAATACAGAGGGCAAAATCAGGAAAGAATCACTTCACAGGGAAAAAAGCATCAAAGTCAATCAGAAGTTTAAGACAAGGTACATTAGTATCACAAGCTGATGAAAAAAGAATTAGCAAACTGATACCATATTAAAATAACCAGAGGAGGAAGGAAGATGGCAAGAGTAAAAGGTGCTGTTAATGCTAAGAAAAACCATAGAAAAGTATTGAAACTTGCTAAAGGATACTTTGGAGCAAAGAGTAAATTATATAGAACAGCAAATCAAGCAGTTATGAAGTCCCTTTCCTATGCTTACGTGGGAAGAAAATTAAGAAAAAGGGAATTCAGGCAGTTGTGGATTACAAGAATTAATGCCGCAGCAAGACAAAACGGTTTATCATACAGCAAGTTTATGAATCTTTTGAAAGTTAACAACATTGAAATTAACAGGAAGATGCTTTCAGAAATGGCAGTGCACGATCCTGCAGGATTCGCAAAGTTAGTAGAGCAAGTTAAAAATGCATAAGACAGCAAAATAAGGTTACGGGGACACACCGAAAGGAAAGTGTCCCCTTGGAGTATATATGGATATTATCAGGAGCAAGGATAACGGTAAAATTAAATACATAAGAAATTTATATATTAAGAAATTCAGGGACCAGGAAAAGGCATTTGTCGTAGAAGGGGTCAAGTTTGTTTCCGAAGCCCTGAGAGAAAAGGCAGATATAAAGCTTTTGCTTGTAAGCGAGGAAGTTCTTGATAAGAATGAAATAAATAAGATAATGGCTTCCATGGATAAGAGCAAAGTGCTTGTATGCTCGGCAAAGGTCTTTGAAAGTGCGGCAGATACTGTCAATGCCCAGGGAGTCCTTGCCGTAATAAGCAAAAACTCCTTAAGTCCTAATGAGATTACGGACAAGTATCCTTTCGTCATAATGTGTGACAGGATTCAGGATCCGGGTAATTTGGGTGCCATCATGAGAAGTGCCGATGCCTTCGGACCTGCTGCCCTGATATTGAACAAGGGGTGTGTTGATGCTTACAATCCCAAGGTTGTCCGTGCCTCAGCCGGAGCCCTTTTTAGAATCCCCATGATTTTCGCGGAAGATGACGGGGAAATTATAAATATTTTGAAAAATAAAGGCTATTACCTGGTGTCAACGGTGGTTGATTCCGAATATACTTTTGACAATATGGATAATAGAAGGAAAATCTGCCTGGTTATAGGTAACGAAGGCCAGGGGGTTGCCGACCATATAATAAAGGATTCGGATATTGCCCTGACCATAAAAATGTCAGGAAAGGCAGAATCCCTCAATGCGTCGGTGGCAGCCGGCATATGCATATATGAAATTAGAAAAAAGCTATTGAAATAAACTTTTCCTTATAGTATAATTTGTAAAAATGCCCAAACCTCTTGATGTCATCCTGGGCGCAAGAGAAGGATCTCATCATAATTTAATAAGTTCCGGCAATGATAAAGAGTAGTAAGTATAAGCAAATGCCTTTAAGAGAAAAACCATCACAGGCTGCAAGTGGTTTTAGGCATTTATACCGAAGTTTCGCTTTGGAGCCTGCAAGACGAAAATTAGTAGTTTTGCACGGGAAAACCCGTTATCAAAACAAGGCTTTTGGAATAATGATTTTATTTCAGAAGTGAAAAAGAGTGGTACCGCGGACTTCGCCTCTTATGAGACGAAGTCTTTTTGTATCATGGGAGAATCTTGTCATCCTGAGCGAAACGAAAAATCTCTAGGGGATTCTTCGGGCTGACGCCCTCAGAATGACACACTGGCTGTCATCCTGAGCGAAGCGAAGGATCTCAGAATAAAAAAGTTATTCATTGGAATTTTAATTATCAGCAAGGAATGAAAGGAGTAGTTATGAAAGACCAATTATTAAAACTAAAAACTCAAGCATTGGACCGTTTAAAAGAATGCAAGGACCTTTCCGAAATTGAAAAAATTCGTATCCAATATCTTGGTAAAAAAGGCGAATTAACTGCAATTTTGCGCTCCATGGGCTCGCTTTCCGAGGAGGAAAGACCGGAAGTGGGTAAATTAGCCAATGAAGTGAGGGCTCTTATAGAAGAAGAAATCCAAGCAGCCAAGGAAGCAGTTCATTTAAGGGAATCGGAGGAAAGGCTTAAAAAGGAAACCCTGGACATAACAATGCCCGGCAGGTATCCTGAGATAGGCAGGAGGCATCCTTTAATGAGGGTTAAAGAAGAGCTGGAAAGCGTGTTTATGCGAATGGGATACGATGTTGTCAGCGGTCCCGAAATCGAAACCGTAGCCAACAACTTTGATGATTTAAACACACCCTACGACCATCCTTCAAGAGACTGGTCAGATACCTTTTATATTTCGGATAACCTGGTATTAAGGACCCATACATCTCCTGTAGAAATAAGGGTTATGAAGGAGGCCGTAAAAGAAGGGAAACTCCCCATTCGTATGGTATCCACCGGAAGAACCTTCCGCTTTGACGATGTGGATGACACCCATTCACCCATGTTCCATCAAATGGAGTGTTTAGTTGTAGACAAGGGGGTTACCCTGGCCAACCTCAAGGACTCAATCGACCAGTTTGTCAAGGAACTTTTCGGAAGCAGGATGAAAACCCGCTTCAGGCCTCATAACTTCCCCTTTACGGAACCAAGCGCAGAGGTTGATGTATCCTGCCCCATATGCATGGGCAAGGGATGCCCGGCCTGCAACGGAACAGGGTGGAGCATGGAGCTTTTGGGCTGCGGCATGACCCATCCCAATGTTCTCAGAAACTGCGGCCTGGACCCTGAGATTTATTCGGGCTATGCTTTCGGTATGGGAATTGACAGGGTTGCCATGGTTAAGTACGGAATCCCCAACATCAGGTTGCTCTTTGAAAATGATGTGAGATTCTTAAAACAATTTTAGGAGGGATATAAATGTTAGTACCTATAAAATGGATGAAAAAGTATGTGGACATAGATGTTGACGATAAAACTTTGGCGGATAAATTGACCCTCACCGGGTCCCATGTGGATGCGGTTATAGACTATAACAAGGAAGTAAAGGGTGTTGTTACGGGAAGGATACTTGAAATAGCCCAGCATCCCAATGCCGACAAGTTAGTGGTTACAAAGATTGATATAAATGAAGGAGAACCCCTGCAGATAATAACCGGGGCCAAGAATATAAAAAAGGACGATGTGGTTCCTGTAGCCCTGGAAGGAGCTGAGCTCCCAAACGGGTTAAAAATCAAGAAATCCAATTTCAGGGGGCTTCCATCCTATGGAATGATGGTTTCCTACGAAGAATTAGGTTTTGATGACAAGGTGATTCCAAAGGAATCAAGAGACGGAATAATTATCCTGCCTCCGGACACTCCCCTTGGTGCGGATATCAAGGATGTACTGGATTTGACCGGAAGTGCCCTGGAAGTTGAAGTTACCTTCAACAGGCCGGACTGTCTTAATATTGTGGGGATGGCAAGAGAAACAGCCGCAACTTTGGGGACCCGGTTCAGGTTTCCTAAAATTGAAATTAAGAAGGAAGAAGGAAACATCAAGGATTATCTTAATGGGGTTGAAATTGAAGATGAAGACTTGTGTTCCCGTTTTTATGCAAGGGTAATCAAGGATCTTAAAATAGGGCCGTCCCCCTTGTGGATGCAGAGAATCCTCATGGATGCGGGGATGAGACCCATTAATAACATAGTTGACGTGACCAATTTCGTAATGCTTGAATTGGGCCAGCCCATCCATGCTTATGACCTCGAAAAATTAGAAGGCAGAAAGCTGATTGCAAGAAGGGCAAGACAAGGAGAAAAAATAGTTACAATTGACCAGGTTGAAAGAGACCTTGACACCAATATGCTTGTAATAGCCGATGCTGAAAAGCCGGCCTGCATAGCGGGAGTAATGGGAGGATATTATTCGGAAATTTGCGACGATACCAAGATTTTGGCATTGGAAACAGCAAACTTCAATCCCAAATCCATAAGGGAAACATCCAAAAAATTAGGCTTAAGGTCGGAAGCGTCAGCCCGTAACGAAAAGCCCATAGGCTACGTGTTATGCGAGATTGCCAGCAACAGGGTCTGCCAGTTGATTGAAATGATCGGAGCCGGAACGGTTGTCGGCGGCTATCTCCAGGCAGGCAAAAGCGAATACGAGCCTCCCGTGGTAACCTTGAGACCCCACAGGGCAAATGCCCTTTTAGGGGCTGAAATCCCGGTGGCCGATATGCTCAAGTTCCTTAATACATTGGAAATTGAATCGGTATATGACGGTGAGAAAATAACATCGAGAATTCCTTACTTCAGAACGGATATTGAGCAGGAAGCCGATTTAATAGAAGAAGTTGGCAGGCTCTACGGATTTGAAGACATTGAATCAAAGCCCTTAAGAGGCAGCACCAGGGTTGGAAGGAAATCCGATTTACGCATGGTTGAAGATGAGATAAAATCTCTCCTTACCGGTATGGGTTTGTATGAAATAACTACCTATTCATTCATAAGCCCCAAGGCCTATGACAATATATGCGCCGGGGAAGACAGCAGCTTAAGAAATTATGTGCGCATACTTAATCCCCTGGGTGAGGATTTTTCATCAATGAGAACGACCCTCCTGCCCAATATGATGGAAGTAATACAAAGAAACTCCAACAGGGGAGTTGAAGTAGCAAAGCTTTATGAAGCAGGGAGTGTCTTCATACCCAAAGACCAGCCTGTTACTGAGGAACCTGTGGAAAAATTAAAGCTCTCCATTGGAATGTACGGGGCCTGTGATTTCTTTGATTTAAAGGGTATCATATTTGCAATGCTTTCAAGGTTCGGAATCAAGCCGGAATTAAAATATGTAACAGACAATCCAACCTTCCATCCGGGCAGAACGGCAGCCTTGCTGGTAGGTGAAGATGCAATCGGAATTTTCGGAGAAGCATCCCCAAAGGTTACGGACAATTACGGCCTTGACCACAGGGTATATTTGGCTGAACTTGATGTTGAAAAGATTCTTCAATATAAAAATACAGAGTGGAAATATGATCCTCTTCCCAAGTATCCGGCCATGGTAAGAGACATAGCCGTAATTGTCAGTGATGATGTCCTTGTGGGAGATATGGAAGAAGAGATTAAAAAAGTCAGCCCCTATTTAATAGAAAGTGTTGAGCTCTTTGATGTGTATAAGGGAGAGCACATTAAGGAAGGATATAAGAGTACCGCTTTTTCAGTTACTTACAGGAGCAAGGACCGCACCATGAAAGATAAAGAGGTGGAAAAGATTCACGAAAAAATCCTGCAAGTACTGGCCCAAAAATTTAATGCCGTCTTGAGATAAGAGGCAACGGGAAGGAGAAAAAATGAATCCGGTAGCATTCACCATATTCGGAATAGATGTAATGTGGTATGGCGTATTGATATCAACAGGAGTGCTGATAGGGGTTCTCATAGCCTTAAGAGAAGCTAAGAGAACAGGCTTCAGGGAAGATGACCTGATAGACTTCTTGTTGTATGCCATACCTGCCGGCATAGTCGGCGCCAGGGCATACTATGTAATCTTTTCCTGGGATTATTACAGCCAAAATTTATCCCAGATCATCAATATAAGAAGCGGGGGCCTTGCCATCCACGGGGCCATTATCGGAGGCATCATAGCGGGAATCTTGTTCTGCAAAATAAGGAAGGTCAATGTTTTGGAGATACTTGATTTAGTTATGCCCAGTGTTGCCCTGGGCCAGGCCATAGGAAGATGGGGGAATTTCATTAATCAGGAAGCCCATGGAGGCCCCACGGACCTTCCCTGGGGGATTATCGTGAACGGGCAGAAGGTTCATCCTACCTTCCTCTATGAATCAATCCTTGATTTTTGCGTGTTCTTGTTCCTGATCTGGTTCAGGAGAAAGAAAAAAACCAGTCATGGTCAAGTATTGGGCTTGTATTTAATACTGTATTCGATGGGGAGATTATTTATTGAAGGCTTAAGGACTGACAGCCTGATGTTTGGGGGCATAAGGGTTGCCCAGCTGGTAAGCCTTGCATCCATACTCATAGGAGGAGTCCTCCTCATATATGTAAAAAACAAAAAACAATCATCCTGATTATAGCGGAAAATCTCAGGCATTGTCATCCTGAGCGAAGCGAATGATCGCTTTTGAATGTCATCCTGAGCGTAAGCGAAGAATCCAATGAGATTCTTCACATGCGTTCAGAATTCTCACGTGT
>DCDC01000020.1 GCA_002316225.1 Firmicutes bacterium UBA1065
CCTGAAACCATAATTGACAATCTCTTATCTGACAGTGAATCTGATGATCCGAAGAACATGCTGAGGACGCAGATTTTTCGTCTCAGAAAGGTAATCAGTTCCGTGATTCCCGAGGGGGAAGATGGCGAACAATATCTGAACCTTAGTTTTACCAACGGTTACTACTGCCTTGAATTCGGAGAAAATACTGAAATCGATATTGATAGATTTGAGTCTTTCATTCAACAAGGGGAAATAGAGTTACAAAAAAATAATATTGGCGAAGCTGCCGATTGTTTTCAAAAGGCAATAAGCCTTTATAAGGGCTTGTACTTGTCGGATAATGCTTATGAAGTCTGGCTGGTTCCCACAAGAAATTACTATCAGAGACTGTATCTGAAAACGTTGTTCAGATTATTAGATTTATTGAAGAAAAATGATAAAAATGAAAGAATCGTAACCCTGTGCGAAGAAGCACTCCTGATAGAGCCCTTTGAAGAAAATATACATATTGAGCTGATGGATGCCCTGCTGAGGATGGGTCAGAACAAGACGGCATTGAATCATTACGAGTATGCATTGAATATGCTGGAAAAGGAATTTGATGCTAAACCGTCCCAGAGGTTTACGGTTTTCTTGCAAAAAATCCACAACACTTCTTTGCAAAAAAATGATTTGAACATAAACATAATTAATAAGAACTTTGAAGAAGAGTCTCCCATGGGGGCTATGTACTGCAGTATCGATTATTTTAAATTCCTTTTTAACATTCAAAAAAGGAAATGTCTTCGGAATAATGAAAATGATTACCTCTGTATAATAACAATCAATCGCGGTTCCGATGATTATCGTGAATCGGGGTTGAAAAAGGGTATAGACGATGTATTCCCGGTTCTTGAGAAGTCTTTAAGAAAAGGAGATGTTTTCACCTCTTGGAATCATAATCAGGTTTTGGTATTGCTTCATGATGTAAGAGAAAACGGAACAGAGGTTATAAAAGAGAGACTCACTGAAAACTTAAGAGATTATACAAAGATAAACAAGAGTGAAATAAGTATGATTTTCCAGCCCTTGCTTTCGGAGAATACAAGTTTGTGATATAATAGCTCTGTCATCCTGAGTGGTAGCGAAGGATCTCATGAGATTCTTCGAGCCGAAGCTCTCAGAATGACACCCTGCCGGTCATTTGCAGCAATGACACACGTATATTCATGGCAATGCCTATATATTGAATACTTGGTCACAGAACTGCAACCACAAAAGTGGTTGTATTTTTTTATATATTTTTAGTTAATTTTATAACATGTTTATACGATTTGCCAGCGGGTATATATGTTCTATTCAATGCTATTCCATTGTCTTTGGAGACTGTCATACGTTCATAGAGTATCCCTATACCATTGTAATTAAATTGTAATTAAAAAGTAATTAAAATTAAACCGATGATAAATAGAAATGTAATTGCCGAAAATTATAATGAAGATAATTAAGCGGCCAGTAAATATTAATGAGATGATCACGTGGAATATAATTCAAAATTTGACTTTTATTTAAAATTCAAGCCGATTTACAATAAAGAGGGATACTTTATTGATTATATAATGACATATGCGAGTGATTCTTTTAGCAATGCTGTCGGTATCAGCCCCAGCATGGTTTTAGGCAAAAGGTTTTCGGAAATAGTGGTAGACATGGATGTATTTGGTTTTAAGGAGTTTTATTCAACCATTATTCCCAATTCAAAAATAAAGTATGAGTTGTATATGGAAAGGCAGGATAGGTGGTATCTTGTAAATATTTTTACTGATTCCGACAATTACGAGAATGAGCTTATAATCTACTATGTTGATATTACGGATTTAAAACTGAAACAGCAGTTTAATGGCAGAAATAACGTATTTTATCTTAAAGACAAAAGCGATCTCCTATACAGGGATAAACTTACGGGATTATACAACAAAAACTTCTTTGAGGAAGAAATGATAAGGCTTGATACAAGGAGACAGCTTCCTATAAGCCTTATAATGGGTGACATAAACGGACTAAAGCTGATTAATGATGCATTCGGTCACAGCATGGGCGACAAGGCACTTAAGAAATCAGCTGAGATAATGAGCAAGTCATTTAGAGATGAGGATATTATCAGCAGGGTTGGCGGAGATGAATTTGTGATTTTGCTTCCCATGACAACTGAAGAAACTGCTTTTAAAATTGTCGAAAGAATAAAGAGAAAATGTGAAAACAATCCTTTGGAATACATTAAAATCAATATAAGCTTTGGGGTAGCAACCAAGACTTCCCTTGATGAAGATATTAATAAGGTATTGAAAAAGGCAGAAGACAGGATGTACTTCAACAAGCTGACGGAAAGCAAGGAAGCCAAGCTGTCCATGATAGAATTCCTGAGGAATAGGCTGGAAAAAATCACTTATGAAACCAAATCTCATTACGACAGACTCAAGCAGCTAACCATGATGATGGCAGAAGCTATGAATCTTTCTGAAAATGAAAAGGAAGAGCTGGATCTTCTCTGCGAATTTCATGATATAGGGAAAATCGGCGTGCCTAAGGATATTCTTCAAAAACAAGGCAGGCTGAACAAGGAAGAGTGGGAAGACGTAAAAAGGCACAGCGAAATCGGCTACTACATTGCAAGAGAAATTAAAGGAGCATCGACTATCGACGAGCTGATTCTAACACATCACGAGCGATGGGACGGCAAAGGGTATCCCGGCTTGTTGAAAAATGATGAAATTCCTTTAGTTGCAAGGATATTTGCCATAGCTGATGCATATGACATGATGGTTAATGACAGACCCTTCCAAACCAGGATGACAAAAAATGCAGCTCTGAGAGAAATACAGTCACAGTCAGGAAAGCAGTTCGACCCGGACATTACGGAAATTTTCATCGATTTAATGGCGGAAGAACAAATTGTTTAGCCATGGATGGCATAAATGTCAGAGGATAAAAACGTATGTAAATTTTAGGTTAAATAAAAACAGAATATTTCTTAACAAATAAATACTAAAATCATATATGGGCAAACCTGTCGAAAGACAGGGACGCAAAGCTATGAAGTCTAAAGCATAATGCAATGACCGTTCGGCTGCAAAATAAATTACTATTTTGCAGTTTTTTTTTGAATAAGAAACCATATCTTTAGTTAGCAACAACAAGCTTCCCAAAAGGGGTTAAGTTGTTTCTATAAATAATTTATCAATTTCAAAATGAGGAAGGAGGTGTATTTAATTAATGATT
>DCDC01000090.1 GCA_002316225.1 Firmicutes bacterium UBA1065
TTTACTTTGTCAATTCACGTTTAAAGAAAAACGTCCAGCAAAATTTAGTTAACCACTTGATATATTTATGCAAGTAGTGTATAATGCTACTGTTGGGCAAAAACAAGTTAAAAATTTAACAAAGTGACAAAAAATTTAAGGAGTGTAGTTATGAATTTTCAATTGAGCAAAGAGCATCAAATGGCAAGACAGCTGTTCAGAAATTTCGCCGTGAATGAAGTTGAGCCATTGGCACAAGAAATTGACGAAGAAGAAAGGTTTCCTCTTGAAACTGTTGAAAAATTAAGTAAATACGGTTTCATGGGTATTCCCTTTCCTAAAGAATACGGTGGACAAGGCTGTGATTATCTGACTTATGCTATGGCAGTCGAAGAACTGTCAAAGGTATGTGCCACAACAGGAGTTATAGTATCTGCGCACACATCCCTGTGCGGAGGTCCTCTGTATGAGTTTGGCACTGAAGAACAAAAGAAGAAATATTTAACAAAGGTTGCATCGGGAGAATGGATAGGAGCATTTGGCCTAACAGAGCCGGGTGCCGGAACGGATGCAGCCGGACAACAGACAAAGGCAGTGCTTGACGGTGACCATTACGTGTTAAATGGAAGTAAGATATTTATTACAAACGGTTCATATGCCGATTGTTATATAATTTTTGCAATGACCGACAAGACACAAGGCACAAGAGGTATTTCTGCCTTCATAGTAGAAAAGGGCTTTCCCGGTTTTTCAATAGGGAAAAAAGAATTAAAAATGGGTATCAGGGGCTCTGCAACATGTGAGCTGGTATTTGAAGACTGTATCGTACCCAAGGAAAATCTTCTTGGGAAAGAGGGGCAAGGTTTTAAAATAGCCATGAAGACCCTTGACTCGGGAAGAATCGGTATAGCTGCCCAAGCATTGGGAATTGCCCAGGGTGCCATAGACCAAACCGTTAAATATGTTAAAGAAAGAAAACAGTTTGGCAGGACTCTGGCTAAATTCCAAAATACCCAGTTCCAGTTGGCTGATATGCAGACCAAAGTGGATGCGGCAAGACTTTTGGTATACAGGGCTGCAGCCTTGAAGGATGCCGGACAAGCATACGGTGTTGAAGCATCCATGGCTAAATTGTTTGCAGCGGAAACTGCCATGGAAGTTACTACAAAGGCCGTACAGCTTCATGGAGGATACGGATACACCAGAGATTATCCTGTTGAAAGAATGATGAGAGACGCAAAGATAACCGAGATTTATGAAGGAACATCCGAAGTACAGAAAATGGTTATCAGTACAAATATGTTGAAATAGGGAGGCAGAAAAAGTGAATATAGTAGTATGTATTAAACAGGTACCTGATACCACGGAAGTCAGGATAGATCCGAAAACCAACACCCTTATCAGAGAAGGGGTACCAAGCATAATAAACCCTGACGACAAGGCAGGTCTTGAAGCTGCCCTCAGGCTTAAAGATGAATATGGAGCTCATGTAACGGTTATGTCCATGGGTATTCCGGCTGCGGAAGCTGCTCTTAGAGAAGCTTTGGCAATGGGGGCTGATGAAGCCATACTGATAACAGACAGGGCATTCGGCGGAGCCGATACCCTGGCAACATCCACAACCCTTGCAGCAGCTTTGAAAAAACTTGACTATGATTTAATCATAACGGGACGTCAGGCAATAGACGGAGATACTGCCCAAGTCGGACCCCAGATTGCTGAGCACTTGGGACTGGTAAACATCAGCTATGCGGAAGAAATTAAAATTGATGGAAATGAACTTATTGTCAAAAGACAATATGAAGATAGATACCATACCATAAAGACAAAATTGCCATGCTTGATTACGGCATTGGCCGAACTGAACAAACCCCGCTACATGACACCGGGCGGAATCTTCGATGCTTACAGGGAAAAAGAAGTTAAAATCTGGACTTCAAAAGATGTTGACGTGGACCCGGAAAGTATAGGTTTGAAAGGTTCTCCTACCAAGGTTGTAAGATCCTTTACCAAGGGTGCAAAATCAGCAGGAAAGGTTTTTGTTCTTGAACCCCAGGAATCAGCTGAGCTGATAGTTGAAAAAATGAAGGAGAAATTTATAATTTAGGAGGAGGACACTATGAATATTTCAGAATATAAAGGCATATTTGTTTTTGCTGAACAAAGAGACAGAAAAGTGCAAAAAGTTGCCTATGAACTGATAGGCAAGGCAAAGGAACTGGCAAAGGACCTGAATACCACCGTAACAGCCGTACTCCTGGGCCACAACATGAAGGATGAAGCCCAGAAACTATGCTACGGCGGGGCAGACAAGGTAATATATGCAGATCATGAACTCTTGGATGAGTATATGACAGAGCCCTATGCTTATACTCTTCATAAAATATTAACGGAAAAGAAACCTGAAATAGTCCTTTACGGGGCGACAGCCATAGGAAGAGACTTAGCTCCCAGGGTATCGGCAAGACTGAAAACAGGCCTTACCGCAGACTGCACAGGCTTGGCAATTACCGAGGACGAAACAAACGAGGGACAGTTAAACCTTGCCATGACCAGACCTGCTTTCGGGGGAAACCTTATGGCAACGATTATTATAGGAAAACACAGACCCCAAATGGCAACCGTAAGACCGGGAGTTATGCAGAGGGCAAAATACTCCGAGCAGAATCCGGTGAATATAGAAGAATATAAAGCAGAAATTCCTGCAGACAGGAAAAATGTGGAAATCCTTGATGTAAAAAGAATAATTCAGCAAAGAATGAACATCGAGGACGCAAAAGTTTTGGTGTCCGGCGGAAGAGGAATGCATGGTCCCGAAAATTACGCAATGCTTGAAGAATTGGCCGACTTGTTAGGCGGCACGATTTCAGCCTCAAGAGCAGCCGTAGATGCAGGCTGGGTTCCAAAAGACAGACAGGTAGGTCAAACGGGAAAAACCGTAAGACCGAATCTCTACATCGCATGCGGTATTTCAGGAGCTATTCAGCATTTGGCCGGTATGGAAGAATCTGATTTCATCATTGCCATAAACAAGGATGAAACTGCCCCCATATTTGAAGTTGCAGATGTGGGTATAGTAGGAGACTTGTTTAAAATAGTTCCCTTATTAATTGAAGAATTAAAAAAGGAAAGAGCAATGTCAAAAGTTCAATAAAAGGAAGAAGGCGGATAGGTACCTATCCGCCAAATTTATCAGTAGGGGGACATTCCTCTACTTCAAAGATTATCCCTTTATTACTTAAACTGTCCGCCGCCACCGCCGCTCATTTGTCTCTGAGCCATTTCAACCAATCTTTTAGTCATGTATCCGCCTACATAACCATTTTGTCTTGCAGTAAGGTTTCCCTTGTCAATCTGCTCATAATTTGTTAAGCCTAATTCATTGGCTATTTCAGTTTTCATCTGGTTAAGAGCTTGTTTTGCTTCAGGAACTACAATGTTGTTGCTTCCGCTGTTGCTTGTTGCCATTTTGATTCTCCTTTCTCTTAAGATGTACTATTATTATTATCAACTAAGTTCAATTTAATCATGTAATATTATGCTAAATTGGTAAATTACACTTGGGCCCTTTTTAACCTGTTTATGTAACAGGTCTGTTTTTTACATTGATTAAATTTTACAGAAAATCAATACTGACTTTCTATGCTTATTATTTACGACGGGTCAAAATATCATACATGGCAAAAAAATGCACTGGAGATATAGAATTGGAAGCACAAGTATTTTTAAAAAAAATCTATACGTAAAATTGATTTTATGGTAATATAATAATATTGTAACATAATATCAAAAAAATCATAAAGTTAAGATGGGAAACAACAGAATATTATAGCGCCGGAACTTATTAATAGTTGACGAGGACAGAGTTAATCGAAAATTCGGCGGATGCTCTGCGGTGTGGCTGCACCGATACAATTTTTACAAAAATTACGGGCGACCGTAATGACAAAATAAAATTGACAGCTTCAAATCTTACCGTAAATAATAGTCTTAGTTTCCCCAATCTTAATTCAATTACTAATTGAGACCCGGCCCGTGTAATCCTGAGCCAAGGCGAGGAATCACAGGTTTAGCGAAGCTATGCCATTCTGAACACATGTGAAGGATAACATGCAGCGATGCTTTGACATTGTTATGAATAACTCAAAACTGTCATTCTGAGAGCTTTAGCTCGAAGAATCTCATGCAGCAAAGCTGTGTCTTTCTGAACGCATGTGAAGAATCTCATGCTAAGCACTGCTGTGTCTTTCTGAGCATAAGTCAAGTGTCTCATTTGTAATAAAAAAAAATTAAAAGAATGGAGAGATTATATGTGCGGAATTGTAGGCTATATCGGATTTGAAGATGTGAAAGAGATCATTCTGCAGGGACTTGAAAAACTTGAGTACAGGGGATACGATTCGGCTGGAATAGCCGTGTTGCATGACAACGAAGTATATGTTTGCAAAGAAAAAGGAAGGATTGCGGATTTAAGGAAAAACATAGACAAAAATATAAACGGCAATATCGGAATAGGCCATACAAGGTGGGCAACCCACGGAACTCCCAACAAGATTAATTCCCACCCCCACCAAAGCAGCTCAAAACGGTTTACCCTGGTACACAACGGGATTATTGAAAACGAGGAAGAGCTGAGAAAAAAATACTTAAGCGATACGGATTTTCAGAGCGACACGGATACGGAAGTAATCGTCCAGCTCATTGAAAAATTTGTCAATGAAGGCGAATCCGTTGAACTTGCCATCAGGCATACCATGAGCAAATTAGAAGGTTCTTATGCCTTGGCCATAATTGACAAGCAGGATATGAACACCCTTTATGCCGCTAAGAACAAAACTCCTTTATTGGCGGGTAAGGGGAAGGGATTTAACATGATTGCCAGTGATGCCATGGCAATGATAAACCACACTAATTTATTTTATGAAATTGAAGATAAGGAGTTTTTGAAAATAACAAAAAACGATGTTGAAATTTATACCATTTACGGCAACAAAATAAACAGGCAGCCATACAAGGCGGATATTGACGCTTCGGATACGGAAAAAGGGCCATATGCTCATTATATGATGAAAGAAATCGAAGAACAGCCTTTTGTGATTCGAAAAATTATGTCAGAATATTCTGATAAATGCGGAAATATGAGCATTTCCTCGGAAATATTACAAGAATTAAGAAATTGCGACAAGATTTATATTATTGCATGCGGCACCAGCTACCATGCAGGTCTTGTGGGCAAGCAGTTTTTTGAAAAGATTTCCGGCAAGCCCACGGAAGTAATAATAGCCAGTGAATTCATATACAATATGCCCCTTTTGACCCAAAAGCCCTTATTCATGTTTGTTTCCCAAAGCGGGGAAACAGCAGACTGCAGGGCTGTCCTGGTCAAAGTGAAGGAAATGGGCTATAAAACTATCACTTTGACTAACGTGAAGGGCTCTACCTTGTCAAGAGAAGCAGACCATACCCTTTTGCTGCATGCGGGACCTGAAATAGCAGTTGCCTCCACCAAGGCATATACGGCCCAGGTTACTGTATTGGCAATACTTGCGGCCATGGTTGACAACAAAATCGGTATTGATGTCTTTAAAGAATTGTCCAAGATTGCTTACATTATGGAGTCTCTATGCAACGACAGGGAAAAATACAAAAAATTAGCCGAAGAATACCTGTTGAATACCAGGAATTGCTTCTATATAGGAAGAAGCATGGATTACTACTTGTGCCTTGAAGCAGCCCTCAAGCTGAAAGAAATTTCATATATACAGACGGAAGGTTTTGCTGCGGGAGAATTGAAGCACGGTACGATAGCATTGATTGAAAAAGACACTCCCGTAATTGCCGTGATAACCCAGGAGAACATCAATCTCAACACAAGAAGCAATATCAAGGAAGTTAAGGCAAGAGGGGCTAAAACCATGGTTATATCAATGCGGAGGATCAGCCAGGAGAAAGACAACATAGTGGTGGATGATGCTCACGAACTCCTTTCACCCTTGACAACCATCATTCCGGTTCAGTACTTGGCCTATTACGCAGCCCTCTTAAGAGGCTGTGACATCGATAAGCCCCGCAACCTGGCAAAGTCTGTTACGGTAGAATAAAACATAAATGGTTTAATTATATAAATGTATAACTAAAATAAACTCC
>DCDC01000159.1 GCA_002316225.1 Firmicutes bacterium UBA1065
TTAGCCCGAAGGATCTCTTGAGATCCTTCGCTTCGCTCAGGATGACAAAGGTTATTCGTTTTCCTTTAAAATGCTCACCAAGACTCTCATCAGGATATTTTACGATTTTCTCTATATGGGAATTTGGAAATACACTTGAATTTCGCTTTTCTTACTTCATAGCGGTAAACATCCAATTGATACTGAATTTATCCTGTAGAGAACCGTTTAATTCCGCAAAAAATGTAGGGGTAAGGTCAATATAGATTTTTCCGTACACATGATTTCCGTATCATCCAATTTCAGTCTGGCATGAAGTACGAGATTTTTATCATTATCGTCAACAGGGAAGCCCGTATAATGAAAAAACCATAAAATCCAAAATGACTTTATGGCTTATTGTCTATATGAAAATTTTAATCATGCCAATAAATAATTTATTCGATCCGATAAACTTATATTAGTATCCCAATTTCTTTCCGGACAGTTCACCATTTCATACTGCAGACCCAAAGCTTCAATAAATTGAGTAAACTTATCATCAAACCAGGGAGGAGTCCATGTGCCGGACCTGCATATATGAATTGCCGACACATAAATATATTCATCCAAATATTTTAAATCACGGTACCTGATTTTATAAATGCTGTTTAGCCATTCGAAATATTCCGGCTTTTCTGCCGTATAGGGGCTATAAAAAATATTAGCTTCTTTTATATGTCCATCCTTAAGAAGTTTACCCAGCCAGTTGGAGCAATTGACCTCAAGGTCAAGAGAGTAAGGCCCGCCATAACCAAGGTCCGAATGGGAATCAAAGAGGTATACTGTTTTACAGTTGTTTTCATTTGCTATTTGATATGACATGGCATGAGAGTCTGAAACATAGACCTTTATGTCTTTTGCAAATTTAAAACATACTGCTATTTTATCCCAGAATCTGGCTGCCTCGGAAGAGACATGAAATGCCTTTTGTATATCTTCTCCCTGAGCTTTCGCCTGGATATATCTTTTGTACCAAAGGTCAATCATAGTCTTTTTGTTTTCCGAATAAAAGCCCCAATTATACTTTGAGGAATAAATAAAATAATCCCAATCTATTGATAATAAGCACTTTTCCATATCATAACCTCCTAAGTTTGAACAATAATGTTAAGATATGAGTGCTCTGATGTCTATATTTTAATTATCCGGTATAATTACGCTATAATAATGATTAGGCTTATCAGAGTTCCTTTCCGAATCTAACGGGACATACGGTACGGCACTTGTTGCAATCGATGGTATCAAAACCCTTGGATGTTTTACTGTAAGTATTCATGCGACAAAGCTTTTGATTCACCCTTTTATCTGCAATGGCCTGCACAGGACAAGAGTCTATGCATTTGCTGCATTCGGGAATGCATATATCCGGCTGTAAATCATCCGATTTCAATTCCAAATCAGTGAGGACAGCACCTAAGTTCAGCCGATTTCCGTATTCAGAATTTAAGAGCAATGAACTTTTTCCCATAGAACCAAGTCCGCACAAAACGGCTGCATGTTTCATGGAAATCAGTCCTTTTCCTGTCAGGGTTTCAACATCCCAGTACTCATAGGGTGTATTGGGAGGAACCGGAACGGCAAAACAATTATATTTTTCTTCTAATTCCTTAGCAAGCTTAAATTCAATTTCATCTAAAACAGTAAATGCTTTATTGTTGAAGTGACTATACAATAATCTTGGGGGAACTTCATAGGAGCCTTTAGGCAAGGCTACCCCTAAAACTATAACAGACTTGCACTTATCAAACAAGTCAAGAGGCGAAAAGCCGGAAGGTGCATCTTCAAATCTGTTTATGCTTCCTATACCGCAAACATCAGCCCCAAGTTGATACGCTAATTCTTTAATCTCTCTCTCCATTAGAATACCTCAGTAATAATATTTTGCAATACATGCTTGTACCTTAATCTTTACAACTCATTATAAACCCTTTTATGCTAAATTTCAACAAAAGCTTAAATTATTATTTTCCTGATTCTCTCCATGGCTTCAACTACATTGTTCCTGTTCCCGAAGGCCGTTAAGCGGAAAAAACCTTCCCCCTTTGCTCCGAAGCCTGCTCCCGGAGTTCCGACAATACCGCACCTGTTCAAAAGAAAATCAAAGAAGTCCCAGGATAACATATTGTTGGGACATTTTAGCCATATATAAGGGGAATTCTTACCTCCGGTAAACCAAATACCGAGATCCGTCAGGGTATCAGCCATAATACGGGCATTTTCAAGATAATACCTGATTTGCTCTTTAATCTGCCTTAACCCGGTTTCTGTAAATGCAGCCTCAGCTCCTCTTTGCACTACATAAGATACTCCGTTGAACTTGGTGGTTTGCCGTCTTAGCCAAAGTTTATTCAAGGATACATTGTCTCTTACAAGATCATGAGGAACAATCGTATAACCACAGCGTAATCCTGTAAAGCCTGCAGTTTTGGAAAAAGAACAGATCTCAACGGTGCATCTTGTTGCTCCTGGAATCTGAAAAATGCTTGTAGGCAGGTTTTCGTCCATGATAAAGGCTTCATAAGAAGAGTCAAACAAAATAACTGCCTGCCTTTCCAAGGCCCAATCAACCCAAATCTTTAATTGCTCCTTGGTGTAAACAGCACCTGTAGGATTATTAGGTGAACAAATATAGACAATATCTCCTTGGGCACCTTCATCAGGAAGAGGCAAGAAATTATTTTCCACACTTCCGTTTATAAATATGATTTTCCGGCCGGCCATAATATTTGTGTCCACATACACAGGATAAACCGGGTCCGGAATAATTACAGTATTGTCAACATCAAATATATCCAGAATGTTGCCTATATCACTTT
>DCDC01000119.1 GCA_002316225.1 Firmicutes bacterium UBA1065
TAACAAGAAGGACCGGAATAATAAAAGGATTTGAATCGTAGATTCAAATCCTTTAATGTTTTCTAGGATATTTTTGCCCCGCTGGGAATATCCTCCAGGGTCGATACCACCGAAAGCATTTTTCCCTTTTCAGCCGACAATATCATGCCGTTTGATTCGACCCCTCTTAGGGTTACGGGCTCTAAGTTATAAATCATTACAACCTTTTTCCCTATCAGGTCTTCGGGCTTATACCATTTTGCAATGCCTGAAACCACCTGGCGGATTTCATCCCCTATCTTTAGTTGAAATACCAGGAGTTTATCCGCATTGGGGTGCTTTTCAACCTTTAAGACTTCTGCAACCCTCAAATCCAATTTTTCAAAATCTTCTATGGTTGCATATTTTACGTCTTTTACTTCTTCAACTTTTGCCTCTTCTTTATGATACTTTGCCTCGTTATATTTGTTGATATCTTCAATTTTCTTAACGGGGTCTATGCGGGCGAACAAGATTTCAGGTGTTCCAACTTTTTGTCCCGGAACCATGCCCTTAAACTCAAGGATGGAGTCCCAGTCCTTTTTGTCCGTGTTGAGCTGCTTCAATATTTTCTCGGATGTTTCAGGAAGATATGGCCCTAAAAGCACTGCCGCTATCCTGATGGATTCCAAAAGGTTATAAAGGACCGTTCCCAGTCTTTCTTTTTTGCTTTCATCCCTTCCCAAAATCCAGGGCTGGGTTTCATCAATATACTTGTTGGACCTTCGGAGCAGGGTAAATATTTCATCTATGGAATCCGAAACCTTAAGTTCATCCATTTTCTTTTCCACCTTAAGCGGTGTCTCAAGAGCAAGCTTTATAAGCTCATGGTCGATGGGCTCAAGTTCCCCCGGAGCCGGAACTTCTCCATCGAAATATTTATTGGTCATGGTTATGGTCCTGTTTACCAAATTGCCTAAGATGTTAGCCAGGTCGGAATTGATTCTTTCTATAATCAATTCATAAGTCAGGGTTCCGTCACTGGCAAAAGGCATTTCGTGAAGGACAAAATACCTGATGGCGTCCACTCCGAACAAGTCAACCAAATCATCAGCATAGATTACGTTTCCTTTTGACTTGCTCATCTTCCCTTCGCCAACCAAAAGCCAGGGATGACCGAAAACCTGCTTTGGAAGCTCAACACCCAAGGCCATGAGGAGTATGGGCCAGTAAATGGTGTGGAATCTTAAAATATCCTTGCCTATTAAATGTACGTCAGCCGGCCAGTATTTCTTGAAAAGTTCTCCATGGTTGCCGTCAGGATCATAGCCCAAAAATGTAATGTAGTTGCTCAGGGCGTCTATCCACACATAAACCACATGGCCTTCATCAAAGGTAACCGGAATACCCCAGTCGAAGGATGTTCTTGAAACGCACAAATCCTGCAAGCCCGGCTTGATAAAATTATTCACCATTTCATTTTTTCTTGATTCGGGCTGGATAAACTTGGGATTTTCTTCTATGTGTTTCATCAGCCTGTCGGCATACTTGCTCATTTTAAAGAAGTAGGCTTCCTCTCTTGCCATATGGACTTCTCTTCCGCAATCCGGGCATTTGCCGTCAACTAACTGAGAGTCCGTAAAAAAGGCTTCATCGGGAGTACAGTACCAGCCTTCGTAGTAGCCCTTGTAGATATCTCCCTGGTCGTAAAGCTTCTTGAATATTTTTTGCACGATTTTAACATGCTCAGGGTCTGTTGTCCTCACGAACTTATCATAGGTGGTGTTCATCAAGTCCCATATACGCTTGATTTCTCCTGCTACTTCATCGACAAATTCCTGGGGTGTTTTACCTGCTTCCTCGGCTTTTTGCTGAATTTTTTGGCCGTGCTCATCTGTTCCCGTCTGAAAATACACGTCATATCCGTTTAATTTCTTGAATCTTACAATACTGTCGGCAAGGACAATTTCATACGTGTTACCGATATGAGGCTTGCCTGAGGTATATGCAATTGCGGTTGTTAAATAATATTTGCCTTTGCTCATTTTTCCTCTCCTATAAATTTTTAAAATTCATCGTTTATTATATCATCAAAAGAATTTCACCCAAAAATTGTGAATTCTATAAAAAAAGCCTCTCAGCATAAGCTAAGAGGCGAATAAACGCGTTACCACTCTTTTTTACACATGCTTCACAACATGTGCCTCACCAGGTTCAAATAAAACCCTGTATTATAACGTATACCCTACGTCATACCCTACTGAAGGTTCAGGCATGAAGCTCCAAGGCCATGTTCATTTTAAAATCAATCACCGGTTTCCACCATGCTCCGGTTCTCTATGTCATGATCCTAAAACTACTCTTCTTTTCATCGCTTTTATATATTATTCATTTTCATATGTTAAACTATACATAAATAAGGTATTTTTGTCAACTAAAAAATGAATTTAATGCATTTGATTATAGCAATGATTATCCCTATTATTATGGCAGGAATAAGCAAGAGCCCTATACCTAGGGGAATCAATGCAATAATTACAACAAAACCCACTATCGCTCCAACCAAAGTAAAAACTACCTTGAGGAGGACAACACCGACTTTTAGGGCTGCCACCATAAACACTATAAAAACAAATAAACCGACTAATATATCCATTATTTAACCTCCGATATTAACTTATATGCGATTATATGAACCTTCTTATATTATATCCTCATACTTGATGCTTATATGATACACGCAAATAGTTCAAAATTAATTAATGTAAAATTAAAATATGATTAAAAAACGGAGGTTTAAGAGATTTATTAAATATCATGGGATTCTTCGGGCTAAAGTCCTCAGAATGATATTATTTGTCATCCTGAGAGAAACGAAGGATCTCATGAGATTCTTCACCGGGTTCTGAATGACACTTTGAGGATTATTCATAACAGGGTCACTCAACTATTCATGAAATTCTCTATATCATCCACTGTCTTTATAATGTCCTTAGAAAGATTAATTATGCCCTTTTTTGTAACCCATACATCGTCTTCTATCCTAATGCCGATGCCTTCTTCCTTGATATAGAGACCGGGCTCAACGGTGTACACATTATTTTCCTGGATTGTTTTGTCCCTTCTTCTTAAATCATGAACATCCAGACCCAGGGGATGACCTATGCTGTGATAATAATAATTAACCACCTCCGAATCATCCCTGATAATATTCAGGGCTTTCAGTCCTTTGGCAAAATGTGCCTTAACCGCATCGTTGACATCCATTTCCAATCCCCCCACATGCATGGCATCCAGGGCAACTTCCTGGGCTTCCAGGACCACCTTGTAAATATCCTTCTGCCTGGATGTAAATTTTCCATTTACCGGATATGTTCTGGTGATGTCAGAGGCATAGTTATTTGACAGGGCGCCAAGGTCAAGGAGTATCATGTCCCCCTCCTCCATCTTTCGCTTAAGGTCCACATAATGGAGGATTACGGCATTGGGTCCGGAAGCTCCGATTGTGGGAAAGCCGGGTCTTGAGTTTCTAAGCATGAGCTGGTACTCAAAATGAGCCCTTGCCTGGTATTCATACATGCCGGGTTTTAAATTCTTCATTACAAATTCCAGGGCTTCCCTGGTATATCCGATGGCAGTTTTTATCTCTTCTACTTCTTCTTCCGTCTTTGAGCTCCTCAGTTCAATCATGATATCCAGGGAGTTTTTGATGTTTATGGCAGGGAATTTATCCCTGAGCCAATGAGCAAGGCCCCTGTAAGAATCTTCAGGCTCATCTGCATCGGTAATGTAAGAAAAAATATATACATTGTCAGGTCCGTCGGATGATGACAGTTTGCCTGCAAATTTATCAAGAAAGTCATTCCTGTTTTCTACATTCTTTATGCCGGATGTTTCCCTTGCCTCTTCCTTCCTCATGAGTATACCGTACCATTTTTCGAAATGTTCGTCTACCGGCGGTATGTACAAGGTTTCTTCCGTCTTGCCGCCTATCTTGCTTATTGTCAAGACCATATCTTCCCTGTCTATTCCCGTAAGGTAAAAGAAATTCCTGTCTACGGAAAAGGGATAATGCTGGTCAGCGCTTTCTCTCTTTGCCTTTCCGGAAAAAAACACGGCAGTGGAATAATCATCCATTCTTTCTGCAAATTTCGCCCTGTTGTTTATAAAAAATTCTGTTTTCATTATATCCTCCATATATGTTTAAAACTTCATGTCATTATGGGATCCTTCGCTGCGCTCAGGATGACACTGATTACAGCCTGTCATTCTGAGGGCTTTTGCCCGAAGAATCTCATGAGATCCTTCGCTGCGCTCAGGATGACAAAGCTTCGCTCAGGATGACAATTTATTACTCCCAGTTCTTTGCCCTTTCCACCGCCTTTTTCCAACCGGTGTAGAGCTTGTTTCTTTCATCTTCACCCATTGCAGGTATAAACTTTTTATTCATGTTCCAGTTTTGTATAACCTCGCCCTTTGACTTCCAAAATCCCGTTGCCATACCTGCAAGATACGCAGCTCCAAGGGCCGTGGTTTCGGTAATGTCGGGCCTCTCGATATTAACATTCAGTATATCTGACTGGAATTGCATCAGAAAATCATTGGCAGAAGCTCCTCCGTCAACCTTTAATACGGTTAAGTTGATTCCCGAATCCTCAATCATGGCTTCAATTACATCCCTTGTTTGGTATGCGATGGCTTCAAGGGTTGCCCTTATTATATGATTCCTGTTCGCCCCCCTTGTCAGGCCTACGATAACCCCCCTTGCATACATATCCCAGTAAGGAGCTCCCAGTCCCGTAAAGGCCGGCACCACATATACCCCATTGGTGCTTTCCACCTTTTTCGCAAAATATTCCGAATCAGCCGCATCATGGATAATTTTAAGCTCATCCCTGAGCCACTGGATTGCTGCTCCCGCAACAAATATTGACCCTTCTAAGGCATATTCCACCTTGCCATTTAAACCCCAGGCTATGGTGGTAAGAAGGCCTTTTTTTGATTGAACCGGCTTTTCACCGGTATTCATCAGTAGGAAGCACCCTGTTCCGTATGTATTCTTTGCCATTCCTTCCTGGAAGCAAAGCTGGCCGAAAAGAGCAGCCTGCTGGTCTCCGGCAATTCCCGATACAGGTATTTGACCGCCGAATATCTCCGCCTTGGTATTCCCGTAAATTTCTGATGACTGCCTTACCTCCGGCAGGATTTCAGGAGGTATGTTAAGTATATCGAGGAGCTTTTCATCCCACTTAAGGGTTTTAATATTGTAAATCATGGTCCTTGAAGCATTGGAATAATCGGTTATGTGAATTTTGCCTCCCGTTAAATTCCATACCAGCCAGGTATCCACGGTTCCGAATAAGATTTCTCCTTTTTCGGCCTTTTCCCTGACCCCTTCCACATTGTCCAAAATCCACTTAATTTTAGTTCCCGAAAAGTAAGCATCAATAACTAAACCGGTATTTTCTCTGATATAGGATTCCAGGCCGAGTTTTTTAAGTTCATCGCATATATCCGAAGACTGCCTGCTCTGCCATACTATTGCATTATATACGGGCTTGCCCGTATTTTTATCCCAAAGAATCGTGGTTTCCCTTTGATTGGTAATTCCTATGCAGGCAATTTCCGAAACATCTACACCCCTTATGGCTTCCTTCGCCGCATTTACCTGGGTCTCCCATATTTCTAAGGGGTTGTGCTCCACCCAGCCGGGAGCCGGATAAATTTGAGTGAATTCTTTTTGGGACATATTGACTATTCTGCCGTTTCTGTCAAAAAGTATAGCTCTTGAACTCGTGGTTCCCTGATCTAACGCAAGAACATATTTCTTTTCCATAAGCTCTCCTCATACCCATATTTATAAAGATTTTCCTTAACTATTAAATTGAAGGAATACCTGCTTCCTTAAAGTCCATTATATACTCCCTTCCTCAAAAAAACAATAAAAAAGGGGGTTTTATCCCCTTTATAAAGCATTGTCATTCCAAGAATTGGTCTCTTAATCTTCCACTAATCTCTTTTCTCCCGTGATTTCCTGTATGGGCTTAATATCCTGGGTTACCTCCACAACTCCAAGATACTTGCCTTCTTGGTCCCTTACTGCAAAATATCTTATAAAGACATACTTGTCGCCCATCCTGATCCAGAAATCCTCGTGGTCTTTCTTCCCTGACTTAAGATCTTCTACTATACCTTCCACTATATGCACGCTTGCCGGCGGATGGCAGTTGGTAACCTTTCTGCCTATGATGGTCTTGGTCCTTGCAAAAATTCTTTCACTGCTCTGAGAAAAGTATTTTACCGTATCATTTTTATCCACAAACGTGATGTCAATGGGGAGGGTGTTGAGCATGTGGGTAAGCTCTTCGACGGTAAATACTCCCGTAGGAAGAACAATGGGTCCCGGCTCTTTTACATCTTTCTTGTATTCCTCTTTTGCTTCCTTATCAGGTTTCCATACAGGTACAAAATCTATGATATTGCCTATTTCGCTGCTGTCATCGGCTACCCTTTTCCATTCATCCTGGGTCAATTTGTCCAGCAGCATGGGGACCATGATGTTTTCTTCCTTGTATATCATTTCGATTATCCTGTTTAATAAGTCTTCCAGGCCCTTTTTATGCTCCTGGGTGAATACCCCGTAGGATAAGTCCGACTTGAGCATTTTTAAATCATCTCTTATCTCATCATCCACACCCCACATAACCTTGGGAGGAGCTGTTATGCCGTATTTTTCCATGTAAGGGAACAAAAGATTTTCTTTTTTGGCATAATGAATGTCAATGACGGACAGGTCTTCCAAGCCTTCAAGAAGGCCTTCCAGAGCTTCCTTGCCGGTCTTTTCCATATAAGGTTTAATTTTCTCTTCTATGATTTTTTCTATCTTCCTGTTTTCAAGAAATAAGACATTTACAGGGTGACCGGGAATTTTTGCCGGGTCTGTCTCCCTGTGAATTTCTTCAATGGACCCCTTAAATACAGCCGCATGAACGTCACAAAGCCTTTGAACCTCGGTAACAGGCAGTCCCTCACTGATTAATGCCTGCTCGGCCTCTGATATCTCCGTAGCCGAAACACCTTCAAAAGCTTCCTGGAATTTTTTCTTTACCTCGTTCACGGACTTGCCTTCGTGGAGTTCCTTGATTACTTCTTTGATAATTTTTTTTCGATACTCCCTGTTATTAATGTTTTCGCTCATGTTCTCTCCCTCTCATTCTTTTATTTCATAACCTCTTTTAATGAATTCATTTTTAATATCGTCCATGTTTAAGCCCCGCATCCTGGCTCCTTTTGGAATTGTCATGTACCTTCCCACGGTGTTGAGCATATTTGGCTTGGTAATTTCCTTGAAGCCCAGATCTTCCATGATTTTTGCAATTTCCTCATTATCTTTGCACAGCTCATAGACTGTTTTGGTGAAATCTATCGTCGGCATATCTACCTCCAAAAAATCCGTTTGTTATCCTTATACCTCTTTTCTTAAGTTTTAAACTATATTCTTATTATATATAATTATCCTGAAAAAATCCATATTTCACTTATCCTGCCACTTGTTTCACACAATGTGCCAATCAGTGTCATTATTTGAGCTTTGTCATCTTTTGCACAATGAAAAATCCCATTATTTATGTAAACCACTCGGTTTACATAAAATTATTTATGTTAACTAAAAGTCAGATGTTGTCGAGTTATTATTAAAAATGTCATCAAAGAATCTAATGAGATTCACCCTCTTCTCCCTTACATTTTATAATATTAATTATTACAAATATTGCATCAATTTTTACAATCAGGATATTTTATTGTTGAATCATTCACAAGTATATTATATTATTGATTAAAGTATAAATTTGGAGGTTACTATGAAAAAAATTGTATTTGTTCTAAGTTTGGTTTTAATTTTAATTTTATCATCTGTTACAGCCTTTGCTGATGAAATTGTAATTACCATTGATTCTGCCAAAGTTGAATTCAATGATGATGCAGGTTTCCCCTTCATCGATGAAAACAACCGAACCC
>DCDC01000149.1 GCA_002316225.1 Firmicutes bacterium UBA1065
GAGTATTTTATAGGGGTGATATGATGAAAATTGTAAATGAGCCGGTAAAGGTAATGGCGGTTTTTCATACGGACGGGAAAATTGAGCCTGTTAAATTCAGGATTGAGGATAAAGTTGTCAGGATCGAAAGAATAATGAAGACCTATGAAGAAAATATCGTCGGGAACAAGAGAATTGTATTTGTGTGCCTCCATAACGGGAAGGACATCTTTGAGCTTAAATATGAACTAGATACCAAGACATGGTATCTTTTCAAAAAATAAGGCTGTAAGGAATTTGTAAGATTTGTAATATTGTAATATTATGTCCCCGATGATATAATATTTTGTATTGTAATGAAGGGGACAGGTACATGAGCGAGTTGGACTTATTGGCCATGGAAGCTAAAAACAACCCGGATTCAATGAATGAGTTGATAAGCCGGTATGAGAACTTCATACTTAAAAGTGCCTCATCAGCTGTTCGGGCTTATGTTTCAAAAAGTGATGATGAGTGGTCAATAGCCCTGGCCGCTTTTACTGAGGCAATTAATAATTATTCTGCCGATAAAGGCAGTTTTTTAAGCTTTGCCGAATTGGTGATAAGAAGGCGGATGATTGACTACATACGGAGCAAGTCAAGATACGCCCCTGAAATTTCAGTGAATCCTTCCTTGTTTAACATGGACTTCAAGGATGAAGAGGAAAATTCCATGCAGTCGGAGATTGCAAAAAAGGTTTCCCTTGTTGAAGACAACGGAATCAAGCTGGAAATAACCCTCATCAACGAAGTCTTTTCGGATTACGGATTCTCATTTATGGATTTGGCCGAATGCTCGCCAAAATCTCGTAAAACCAAGAAGGCTTGCGCCAAGGCCGTGGCATATTTAATAAAAACCCCCATATTGATAAGCGAAATAAAAATCAAGAAGCTCTTACCCCTTAACATAATAGAAAAAAACACCAAGATACCCCGTAAATTATTGGAACGTCATCGAAAATATATTATAGCAGCATTAGAAATAATGACGGGAGAATATCCCAATTTAGCCGGTTATATGGAATATATCCGTCAGGAGTTGAAAGATGAAAGCAGTAATAGTTGAAATTAAAGGAAAGCATGCAGCAGTCCTGGCTGAAAACGGAGTTGTTTCCAAAATAAGAAACAAGAATTATGAGCTTGGCCAAGAGATAGTATTAAATAATAACAAGGGCAGATTAATCAGGATGACAGCAGCCGCTGCGGCCGCCATCATGATTTTTGTCACGCCTGCATGGGCATATCTGACTCCTTATTCCTATGTAAGCTTAGACGTCAATCCATCCTTTGAATTCTTTATAAACAGATTTGACAGGGTTTTGACGGTGAAAGCTTTTAATGATGACGGGAATCAAATGTCAAAAGATATAAATATAGCCGGCTTGAAGAATAAAGAAATACAAACCGCAGTAAAAACCGTGTTGAATGAATTAAAAAACAAAGGATATATCAATGAAGACGAAAGAGATGGGGTAATAGTTGCCGCATCAAGCAAGTCAGAAAAAAAGACAGGTATGCTGTCTGAAAAGATTCGAGCTGCTGTAAGCGAGGAAATTGCAGCACAGGAACCGGAAAATAAGGATAAAATATTAAGGGAAGAAACTGAAACAAAACCGGAAACCGTAGAGATTACAAACAACAATGAAACCGGAAAGCCAAAAGAACAAGTAAAACCTCAAGGACAGGCTAAACCTGATGATCAGGCAAAATCTCAAGGGCAAGTGAAACCCGAAAAATCTGAAAAGCCCGAAAAACAGGAAAAACCGGATAAACAAGAAAAATCTGACCAGGAAAAATGGGAAGGACGAGAAAAACCCGGCCAGGATAAGAAGGAAGAAAGACCGGAACAGGATAAAGAAAATAAACAAGACAGAAAAAAGCTTGATGTTAAGGTCATAGAGGTAACAGAGAAAGAAGTTAATGAAGCAAAGAAGAAGGGAATCACACCCGGAAAACTTAATTTAATCGAAAAACTTCAGGAAGCAGCAAAGCTGGCAGGCCATAAGATAAATCCGGACGATTGGTTTGATAAGTCAGTACATGAAATAAATGAGAAAATTAAAGACTACAAGGAAGAAATAAAGCAAAAAGAAAAATACGACAAAGATAAGAACAAGAATAACAATAAGAATAACAACAAGAACAGCAGGAATGACGATGACCGGGACGACCGGGATGGCAGATTTGACTTCAATAATGGCAGGGACAGACGGCGAGATTAGCATTTGACAAATATTTCATATTATAATATAGTATTTATACCTGTGAGACCATTCTCACAGGTAGATTTTATTAAAAGAAACATTAATTCATAAACAATGCCGGAATGAATATAATAAAAAAATATATAATAGAATAATAATTTTACAGGGGCTTGTGATGATCAATTTTATTATTAAAAAATTCATTAAAGATTATGAAAACATCAACGACCAAAAAGTAAGAGAAGCTTATGGCATAACGGCCAGCCTTACCGGTTTGATTGCAAATTTCATTTTAAGCACCGGAAAGATATTGACGGGAATACTATTTAACAGCATCTCCGTTACCGCCGACGGGGTAAACAATCTATCCGATGGGGCATCTTCCTTGATTACCCTGATAGGCTTTAAAATTTCCGGCAAGCCTGCCGACAAGGACCACCCCTTCGGCCATGCCAGAATGGAATACCTGACGGGGCTTATTTTGGGAATTGCCGTGATTTTAGCCGGAATTGAACTGTTTAAGTCTTCATTTGCCAAAATCATGAACCCATCCGAAACCATATTTTCCATAGAGATGATAATAGTACTGGCCCTTTCTGTTTTTGTCAAACTGTGGCTCAGCTTATTCTATAAGAAATTAGGGGATAAAATTTCATCGGCCACCCTTAAGGCATCATCTACCGATTCAAGAAATGACGTAATTTCGACCTTGGTTGTCATTTTGTCCTTATTAATATCCCAAGTAAGCGGTTATGAGGTGGATGGCTATGCAGGTGCTTTAGTGGCATTGTTTATTTTGTATTCGGGATATGATATCCTGAAAGACATATTAAATCCCCTGCTTGGAGAAATGCCGGAGGAAGGATTTGTTGAAGCAATTGAAAAGAAGCTTTTATCCTATGAGGGAATATTGAACATCCATGACCTTGTGGTCCACAACTACGGGCCCAACAAGTACTTTGCCACGGTTCATGCGGAAGTCGATGCCAAGGAAAATATTATGCATTCCCACGATTTAATCGATAACATTGAGAGGGATTTCGCAAAAGAAATGAACATAAACCTTGTTATCCACTTAGACCCCGTAATTACAGACGATGAGGAAATTAACGAATTAAGGAGCATGACGGGAAAAAAGGTAAAGTCCATCGACGAAAGGCTTTCAATACATGATTTCAGGGTCGTCAAGGGGGAAACCCACACCAATTTAATATTTGACGTCCTTGTGCCTGTAGGTTATGAAATTAAGTCATCGGAACTTGTCCGGTTAATTGAAAAGGAAATTAAGCAAGAAGACGAGTCATATTTTGCGGTTGTGACGGTTGACAAGAACTATGTTTCAACCTATATAAACGACATTAAATAATAGGGACGGGGTCAACCCGTCCCTTTTGTGCTGTATATAATACGTGATTTGTCATTCTCAGGGCTTTAGCCCGAAGAATCTCATGAGATCCTTCGCTTCGCTCAGGATGACAAAGGGCAACTGCTATCTCTTATTGCTGCATCCTAAAACATTTCTCATCTTATGGGCAACCATTTCTTTAATTGCCGTTCTTCCGGGCCCTAAATATTTTCTCGGGTCGAATTCCGAAGGATGTTCAACAAAGTATTGTCTTATACATGCCGTAACGGCAAGCCTTAAATCTGTATCTATATTTATCTTGCATACTCCCAGTTGAGCGGCCCGCCTTAACATTTCTTCAGGTACCCCTGCTGCTCCCGGTATTTGTCCTCCATATTTATTGCATAATTGGACGAATTCTTCCGGTACTGAGGATGCTCCGTGCAAAACTAAAGGAAAACCGGGAAGGAGTCTTGTAATGGTCTCTAATCTCTCGAAATCTAAGCTGGGTTCCCCCTTGAATTTGTAAGCACCATGGCTTGTTCCTATTGCAATGGCCAATGAGTCAACTCCTGTTCTTTCTACGAATTCCACAGCTTCATCAGGATCTGTATATGTAGCATCTTTAGTCCTGACCTTAACTGCATCCTCAACCCCTGCTAATTTACCAAGCTCTGCTTCAACAACAACTCCTTTGGAGTGGGCATATTCAACCACCCTTTTGGTAAGGGCTATATTTTCCTCAAAAGGATACTTGGAGCCGTCAATCATGACAGAGGTAAAACCATCATCAACACACTGTTTGCAAATTTCAAAATCTTCACCATGGTCCAAGTGAAGACAGATATCCAATCCCGTGTCTTCAATTGCTGCTTCCACAAGTTTTTTTAAATAAATAGGATTTGCATACTTCCTTGCACCGGCTGATACCTGAAGTATAAGAGGTGCATTTTCCTGCTTTGCCGCCTCAACTATTCCCTGTATGATTTCCATGTTGTTTACATTGAAGGCACCTACAGCATATTTACCTTCATATGCCTTCTTAAACATTTCTCGAGATGTTACAAGAGCCATTTTGGATCCTCCTAAATATTTATTATCATCTTGATTATACTACAAATCAAAACAAATACCACCCCTTATTTAAAATTTTAGGCACGTGGTACCGGTACCGGGTGCCTGGTACCCGCCCCTTTGTTACATGAGGAAAATAGAGTAAAATAAAGCATATAAAAGAAAAAACAAGAAAACGAGATAAAATAATGCATTATCAATAATAAATCGGGCAAAATAGGGGTTGAAAACATAAAGGCAAATGAGTAATATAATAGCAGGTGTTAGCACTCTTTTAAGTTGAGTGCTAACAAATTCGTATTAATAAACATTATAAATAATATAAATAGGAGGAATACATATGGCAGTGAAACCATTAGGTGAAAGAATAGTTATTAAGATGATTGAAGCCGAAGAAAAAACCAAGAGCGGCATTGTATTGCCGGGAACAGCAAAAGAAAAACCGCAGATTGCAGAAGTTATTGCAATTGGTGCCGGAATTACAAACGATGAAAAGAAAAAAGATGAAGTCAAGGTTGGAGATAAAGTAATTTATTCTAAGTATGCAGGAACTGAAGTAAAAATTGACGGTGAGGAATTAATTATCATTAAATTAGCTGATGTATTGGCAGTTATAGAATAATAGAATAATAGTATAAATAAAAAAGGAGAGATACTATGGCAAAAATGATTAAATTTGACGAGGATGCACGCCGCTCAATGGAAAGAGGCGTTAATATTTTGGCAGATACCGTAAAAGTTACCCTGGGACCCAAGGGAAGAAACGTAGTGTTAAACAAGACTTTCGGTTCACCTCAAATTACCAATGACGGAGTTACTATAGCAAGAGAAATCGAACTGTCTGACCCCTATGAAAACATGGGAGCCCAATTGGTTAAAGAGGTTGCTACAAAGACAAACGATGTAGCCGGAGACGGAACGACTACCGCAACCTTGTTGGCACAGGCAATTATAAGGGAAGGACTAAAAAATGTTGCAGCAGGCGCCAACCCCATGATACTTAAGAAAGGTATCGAAAAAGCAGTTGCAGCAGCAGTGGAAGAACTTAAAAAGATAACAAAAAAAGTTGAAACATCCGAAGAAATTGCTCAAATTGCATCAATATCCGCCGGTGATGAAGAAATAGGCAGATTAATATCACAGGCAATGGATAAGGTTGGCAAGGATGGAGTAATAACTGTTGAAGAGTCCAAAACTATGGGAACAGAGTTAACCGTAGTTGAAGGTATGCAGTTCGACAGAGGCTACTTATCAGCATATATGGTAACCAATACGGAAAAGATGGAAGCCGTTTTGGAAGATCCCTATATCTTAATAACAGACAAGAAAATTTCAAACATACAGGATGTACTTCCAATATTGGAGAAAATAGTTCAAACAGGCAAACCCCTCCTTATGATAGCTGAAGATGTGGAAGGGGAAGCTTTGGCAACATTGGTAGTAAATAAATTAAGAGGAACCTTTAACTGTGTTGCAGTAAAAGCTCCGGGCTTCGGTGACAGAAGAAAAGAGATGTTAAGAGACATTGCAATCCTTACAGGCGGCCAGGTAATATCCGAAGAATTAGGCCTGGACTTGAAAGAAGCAACCTTAGACATGCTGGGTAATGCCGGAACTGTTAAGATAGATAAAGAAAATACCGTAATAGTAAACGGTGCAGGCTCCAAGGAAAAGATTGAAGAAAGAGTTAAACAAATCAAGGCCCAGTATGAAGAATCAACTTCAGAATTCGACAAAGAAAAGCTGATGGAAAGATTGGCTAAATTAACAGGCGGAGTAGCAGTTATCAATGTTGGAGCAGCTACCGAAACTGAAATGAAAGAAAAGAAACTGAGAATCGAGGATGCTTTAAATGCTACAAGAGCAGCAGTTGAAGAAGGTTTGGTATCCGGAGGAGGAGTTGCGCTTCTTTCAACAATCGGTGCAGTTGCTAAGGTGGCAGACGGCTTGGCAGGAGATGAAAAGACAGGAGCTAAGATAATCGAAAAAGCACTGGAAGAACCTCTGAAACAAATTGCAGTCAACGCAGGCCTTGAAGGGTCAGTAATTGTTGAAAGAGTTAAAAACAGCGATAAAGGCATAGGCTTTGACGCATTGAACGAAAGATATGTAAACATGATTGAAGCAGGTATTGTAGACCCGACAAAGGTTGTAAGATCAGCCCTTCAAAATGCGGCAAGCGTAGCTGCAATGTTATTGACAACAGAAGCTGCAGTGGCAGACGAACCTAAAAAAGATGAACCGCAGATGCCGATGGGCGGCGGCGGAATGGGAATGATGTAATTCCCAAAAAGATGCACGAAAAATTGAACAGTCAATAGAGAAATCTATTGGCTGTTTTGTTTTTAACAATATCTTGTATTTATATTGAAAACGTCGCGGTCATGAACAGATAACAACAAACTGTTCGATGCTCTCACTAACCAAGTCTCGACTCCATAATCGAGTAATTTATTAAAGAAATAAAAAATTTCGACTTTTATCATTGAAGTTCTGTGCCATATGCATTATAATATTATTAAGTAAATAACCATTTATCTATCGGCAAACTAACTGAAAAGTTAGGACGCAAAGTCCAGAGTCTAAAGTATGATATATCATACCATGATCGTCCGACTCCAATTTTTTTATTGATATTTATACTGCATGCGTTTTGCTTTAAGATAGGAATGGTGAAATAAAAAAAGGAGGTATTAAGATGAGAAACAAGAAAATAGCTTTATTGTTAACATTGGCGATGATTATATCAATGTTCCCCTTAAATGCATTTGGTACTGAGTTTTCCGACATGCCTGACAACTGGTCTACCAAGGCCCTTGAAAGTGCAGTAGCTAATGGTTTACTAAAGGGTGACAACGGAAGAATCATGCCAAACGAAAACTTAACAAGGGCACAAATGGCCACTATTGTGAATAGGGCATTTGGCACAAGAGAAAAAACATCGATTGATAAATTTACCGATGTGAAAAAGGATGCCTGGTACTTTGATGAAATGGCAAAGGCAGTGCAAATGAAGACATTCATAGGAAGCGGAGATAAGCTTTATCCGGATAACAGCATATCCAGGGAAGAAGCATTCATTGTGCTTGCCCGTGCATTTAAATTGTCGGGTGGAAATGCAAACATACTTGACAAATTTACTGACAAAAATGATATAAGCGACTGGGCAAGAGAAGGTATATCATCCCTTGTTGCCGCAGGATACATTTCAGGTTCAGACGGGAGGATTAATCCTAAGCACAATATAACAAGAGCAGAATTTGCACAAGTGATGTACAACCTGCTAAAGAATTACATAAACAAAGAAGGTACATATACGGAAGATTATGACGGCAATTTAATGATAAATGTACCTAATGTCACATTGAAAGGATTAACAGTAACAGGTGATTTAATTATAGGCGATGGAGTAGGTGACGGAGAAGTAATACTTGATGATGTTACCGTAACCGGAAGAGTATTGGTACGGGGCAGAGGAGAAAACTCCATAAAAATCATTGGAAATTCCAACATTAAGAATATAATAATAGCCCGCGTAGATGGAATAGTAAGAATCTATGCAGAGGATGAAACGGAAATAGGCGAAGTAATCGCAGATGGATATGATGATGTTATAATAGAAGGAAGTTTCGAATCAGTAACGATAGTTGGTTCCGACATAACAGTTAATGCTGTAAATGCGACTGTAGAATCAGCATCAATTGAAGGAGAGAATTCCAAAATTATTATCGATGAGAAGTCATCGGTTAAAACAATCAATGTAAATGCAAATAACGCAGAAATCAGCGGTAAAGGTACCGTAGAAAGTGTTACAGCCAATGCAAACAATGTTGAGGTAACAGTACCCGGTGCTTCTGTAACAGCCGGTCAAGGTACAACAGGAGTAACAGCCGGAGATAAACCAGTTGAACCGGGCAAAACAGAAACCGTACCGAAAGAAGAAACTACTTCATCAGGCGGCGGTAGCGGTAGTTCTAGAGTAGCAGTAAGTGCTATTAGTGTGGTTGTTGATGGTGATGGAGAAGCAACAATCACCGAACCTAATGGCACACTTCAGCTAAAAGCTATTGTAGAACCTCAAAACGCAAGCAACAAATCAGTGACATGGTCTGTTGATGATGAAAGTATAGCAACAATTGACCAAAATGGTTTGTTAACAGCGGTAGTTAATGGAACTGTTACAGTAACAGCAACAGCTAAAGATGGTTCTGGTAAGGCTGGTAGTATTGAGATTACAATAAGTGGACAAGTAACACATCTAGAGAAATTTGCTGTGACAATTGTTGGTGATGCTGTTGAAACTACAGACTATACAATCACGGGAGCAGATAATTTAGCTGAAGTAGAAGCAGGTACAGAATTAACTATTAAAGCAGTAACAGACATTATCGTCAATGGTGTTGAAGTCGCAGCTGGTGGAGAAAAGAAAATCACAATAACTGCAGATACAACAATAACGATCAATAAAGTTGAAGAAGAGCCAGAAGACC
>DCDC01000014.1 GCA_002316225.1 Firmicutes bacterium UBA1065
TTTTTTTTATTTTTTCATATCAATTTTTATTACTTATTTTTAAACTACATCTTTCCAGCAGTTTTGAGAATAATTAAATCTCTTATTGAAATTTTGTCCTTCTCATTGTAATGAATCTATTTCGCCCAATTTATCATCTGGTTTTCTTTAATCAACTTTTTCTCTGTTGTTTTATGGCATACTAATGCGACTAAATCATTTTTACATTGTTCTTTTGCTTCAGGACCTGTTCCATATTCTTTTAATATCTTGCACAAGATATATTTCCCATTGCATGGTTCATGGATTAAGTAATAGCTTCTCTCCTATCCTCAACGGTATAATATATGGCTTCACTGTCATTCCACATAATATTTGATGCAACACTTCTCCCGTCTTGTTTAATGAGGCCGCATTCTCTCAAATCATTTATTATATTTATAACAGTGCTCATATTATAATTAAGATCACTGGCAATTTTTCTGATAGCTACTCCATGTGCCTGACTTCTTAAATGCTTTAAAACACTGACATGATATTCATTTAAATAGCTTTTCATTAGATATGCATCTATATCAGGCAAGGTCATTTCAGGATAAGTATCTCTTATCCCCTTTTTAATAACAACTATGTACCTGGTACTTGGTATAACATCACTGGTGCGTTCTTCTTTTGTGATGGTTTTAACAGGGATACCGTCTAAGGAGCCAAGGCAAACAGTTTTTCCATACCAATTACGGTTGCTGCCTTCCTGCAGCTTTATTTCTTCAAACTGTTCCTTTGTAATAAGATAGATTTTACCGAAACTCTTGCCTTTTTTATTAATATCTAAAAATGCTACCCCCTTATAATCCCAGGAAGGACTGTTGTTTGAAAAATATATAGGATAATCAAATATAAATGGTCTCTCATCTCTTGGAGGTGTTTTATCGCTGCAACCTTCGATATATTTCATGAATCGTTCTTTATTTATATTTGAGCCGTAACATGCATACCATAAAAGATTACTATTATTAATTGCTTTTGCTATTCCTTGATACCATGGCTGGTTTTCATAATTGATTTTCATGCTGCCTGTAACCGGTTTATTATATACATATGTGTATGCATTAAGTTTTTCATTTCCTTCACCAAGAATTTGTACCATTTTTCGTGTATATAAAAATCCTTCTCCTTCATATCGGTCAATATCATCAAGCTTATCTATTGATACAGCATACAGTTCCCCTTTTACCTTATCATTACCTTCAACTATTCCAGGATAAGAACCCAAATCATATAATTCATAACCATTTAATGTGAACTTGCCCAAATATTCGGCATCATCCAAATAGGCTCTATTGCTTCTATTGGTACTCATCAAAGTCCCATACACGAACAAATAAACTTTTTGACCTTTCTTCTCACTCATGAGTTTTAAATAATCTTGAGGAGCAGCAGCTTGCAGTATGCAGTTTAACTGAATGGAATAATCTTCACCCCAATCACCTTTTGTTTTGTTAGTCTTGATTAATCTTTCACAGTATTGGAGTGATTCTTTTAAGAGTCTTGTGAATTCTTGACAGTAGTTTGGATATAATTCTACAAATATATGAGCTTTTGCCAAAACAAAAATGTTTAGTGCTTTTATCAATCCGTCAAGATAATCATATCCATGGCCTTGGAATCCTCTACCAGTTGAAGCCAGCAAACCTTTTTTTAATGCCACGTCAAATCCGGCAATTTGTTTGACTGTTTCAGGATAATTTAATTTTGTATTTAACAGCATTCCTATAGCAATGTATGTCGGTGTGTAAAAATACATAACTCTTGCATCACTTGGCATATTTTCGGGTTCATCAAATCCCCAAAACCCCATTTCTGCATTGCTTTGTAAACATTTTTGATCTTTTACCAGATTTTCTAAATAATCTTTTAATTCATTTTCCTTTGCATATCCATTTGAGATTTTGACAAGCACTTCATACATATCGGATATAATCTTATCAAATGTCTCAGTATTTGTTTCATTAGGTCTGTAAAATGTGTACTTCATTTTTTATACCTCCATATTTTTTTGATTTAATTATATCGCGTTGGATGGTATATGACTATGAAGCCCAGCTTCAAGTTAAACTAATTCTTCTAATGTATAACTGCTGCGTAATATTTTATCTATTTCTAAATCAAATAACTTCCCTTTGCATTCAATTCTGATTTTATCGTCCAAATATTTAAGTATTTTGCAATTCTCGTAAAAGGTTGTCTTTTCATTTTCTTGATATTCAACAAAGCATTCCTTTCCATTTTTCAGACAGTCTAATACACATCCTGCCCCTTCTGTACTGCTGCATCTAATTTCGTTATAGAAACTATCATCTTTTTCAATATTTAAATTTTTATACCATTCTAATTCATCAGGAATCAGGTTTTCCATAACATAAATAATCCTGTTCTTTGCATAATCAGAGAGCTGTGTCCAGATTGATCTGGCCATTTCCTCAGCATAAACTTTAAATGCAGAATTTTGACTCATTAACTTTAATCCTTTAAGGGTAACAATGATCTGAGTAATGTTGCTTGTAAGAAAAATCGGATGAGCAGTTGAGGACATAGAAACTGTACCTCTATTTCTTTCTATATCATCAATAACGAATCTTTTGCCATTCACTTGTATCGGATCTTTTCTACCTTTTAGTATAGCTATATCATCCTCTATAGTCCTTGAACTTACCCACAAAACATCTTCTAAGTCACTTATTTTATTGTTTGGATCCTGAATATATTTAGCAATGAACATAATTCTTTCGAAGGTTATTGAAACGGGAATGGGAGGAAAGGTTATATCAACATGGATACCATACTTAGTTTTCAAAAAATCTAAATATTTTTTGTATATATCTATTGCATTATCTTTATCACTTGTATATCGTTTGACAGATTCTTTAATGCAATATTCTATATTTTCTGATGTCAGTTTAACCCAATCATTTTTCTTTGCTACTTTTATTAAGCTATATTCTTTATTTCCTATCATTAAATTCTCAATTGTTTCTTTATCATAACCAAGATATTTAGTTCCTTTTTCCATAAGGAATTCTTTTATAGTGTCTTCTATCAGCATAATGACCTCCTAACTAAGGATACCCTACCCTAAATCAATCACCCAGGCATCCTGTATATAGTCTTCAATAATCTTTCTGGATAGATTAAACCAGCTTTTACATACATCAAGGATAATCGAATCTCCGGTTACAACTCTTTCTTTACCAGCTAATACTGAATCTACATTTGGTACCAGTTCTATCCCGACAGGGATCCCCCATTGCTCTGATAGTTCAAATATTTTACTTTTGAGCCTGCCTGAATTTGATACCGGAGAATCAAGATAAAAATTAACCATCGGTACGTTTAATTCTCTAAGAGCCTTTCCTATGAGATTTAAAGCAGCATCTGTCTTATCTATAAGTCTGTATGTGCCACGGAGTCCTGCCAAGTCTCTATAGACTCCGTCTTTTCCAAGTAATATAGGACTTCCGGACATTGCGACTTCCAAAGTTATTATCAAATTAAAACCGTCGATATTCAAACATCCATCCTTTACGCATTCCAAAGGAAGCATCTTGGACCTTCTTTTCTCATAATCTGTCGTTGATGATGTTGTTCTTTGAAGGGCTGTCCTTGCTCTTGAAGGAAGGAGGTAATGGTTGCCTGTGAATTCTATTACCTGCTTCATTTTGTATCCTCTGTCCAGGAGCCACTGTATCTCTTCCTGTATAATCTTTAGTTTTGTTATGTTTTCATCGGAAAATATTTTTTCATCCTCCGGGTCATAGCCTCTTTTGACATTTTTTGTTGACATATTTGCCTGCTTTCTTAATATAACTATTCTTTATTTTTGATAAACTCACACCACTCATCATAAATCGAACGTAGGTCTGCATCTAAATAAGTCAGGGCTTTTTCTTTTATGTCCTCCGGGATACCATAATAAGCTTCTGCTATGGAGCCTGTAATTGCTGCCAGGGTATCGCTGTCACCGCCCACTGATATGGCTGTTCTTATGGCATCCTCAAATGAATTGGATTCCAGGAAAGCCACAATTGCTTGTGGTACGGTTTCCTGGCAGGTCTCATTGAATTCATATGTGTCTCTTATTTCATCAATTGTGAAATTCAGGTTATAATAGTTTTCATTAATCTCTTGGCGGATTTCTTCTTTACTGGCTCTCTTCTTTGCCATATATATTGAAATCACGGTAGCTTCTGCACCCTTGATTCCTTCATTGTGATTATGGGTTACGGCTGTAATTCTTTCAGACAGTATACGTGCTTTTTCCTCGGTTGCGGCAATAAATCCGATAGGACTTATCCTCATGGCAGCTCCGTTTCCAAAACTATTGTAGGGCTTGGGATTGTCGCTGAAAATCCAATGTCCAAACATTCCCCCATAGCCACAATAGGGGTATTTGCGCCCGATTTCCTGCATGTATCTTATAGTCATTCTTCTCAGTAATTCATAGTAATAAAAGTTGCTTACACTATTATTTGACAATAACTTTAAATTTTTCTCTGTTTCCATAATGGCTTTAGCTACTGCCAGAGTCATTATGCTGTCGTCTGTTACCTTGCATTTATCAGTGAAAAGTTCAAATTTCTTGCTCCTGTGGTTATTGAATTCAAACCGGGAACCAACAATATCACCTATGATTGCTCCTATCAACTCATGCCCCTTCTTTCTTTTGTCCTTTAGTTGGTTTGACTCTTATTTAATCTCCCAGACAAATGTTACCGTATCGCTTACTTCGATATCATCCGGTTCAATATCCGGTGCAGATGTTTTAAAGGCCAGGCAGTTGTTCTCCATCATGTAGCTTGTTCTTGAATACAGGTAAAGATCACCCCAATTGTAATCAATGCTGATCAAATCTCCGAGAGTTACATTTGAAGCCCTGGCAAGAACCTCCGCCTTTCTCCTTGCATTCTCGGTTGCCCGAATCAAAAGTTCTTCATTTATGGCATCTTTATCTTTTACGGAAAATTGAATATTTAGATTTGGTTCAACCGTTGCTTTTCCTATAGAAGTGAGCACATTTGACAATACTGAAGTATTAAAGTCAAATTCAAGCTTTAAGCCTTGTTCACAAACATATCCGTCAAATCTGCTTTTATAATTGTTGTCTTTGTCCCGATAGCTCTCATAATGGGTTCTGATGTTAAAGTCAGTAGTTTTTAAGTCTTCTTTATTGAAACCTGCCTTTATAATTGCATTCTGCAAAATATTTACTGACTCGGCTGCTAGTTTCATTGTTTTTTCATAATCATAATCGTGTGATTCCAATTGCATGGTAATAATAATCAAATCCGGTTTCACACTGACCTTGCCGGTACCTTTTATGGTTATTGTCCTGTTCATTAATTGATCCCCCTAACTTTTATTATTAAATTAAGAATTTAGTTCCTGATGCTAATAATAAAAAATATAACCCCTTTTATGGTCGCTTGAATTGCGACATTTTCTGATCCTTAACATTATTGTCTCTGTTTTCTTAAAAAGTTACCGTATCACTCGCTTTTATGTCATCCGGTTCTATATCCGGTGCAGATGTTATTATTTGGGCAAACCTTTTCAATAATTATATACCAAATTCTTACAATCTTCAACAATATTCAACCAAAAAATGCGAACAATAAACCGGTCCATAAAAATATTTATAGACCGGTTTATCAGAATATATACTTTATTTAATCATGTCCTTCCACCCTTCGTAAATCATAACCATGGC
>DCDC01000083.1 GCA_002316225.1 Firmicutes bacterium UBA1065
AAGGATCAGCTCATATTCGGGCCCCTTAGATTTATTGAGAAAGACGGATGAGGAGTTAAAGGCCGTCAGAGAGGCCGGCCTGGAACTTTTGTATATGGGTGTTGAAAGCGGCTCGGACAAGGTGTTGTACATGATGAATAAAGGGGTAAACCGGGCACGAATGATAGAAGCCGGACAAAAGGCGATAAAAGCGGGCTTTAAGCTTTCATGCATGATAATATCAGGCCTTGGGGGAACCCGATACATGGAAGAGCATGCGGTGGAATCCGCCAGGGTTATTTCAGCAATAAATCCCCATTATTTTTCCCTCTTAAGGCTTGTGGTGGAAGAAGAGTCAGAGCTTGCCAGGGATATAGAAGAAGGCAGGTTCCATTTGCTGACACCCCTTCAAATCCTTGATGAAAATATAATCCTACTTGAAAACATAGAATTAACCGACTGCATCTTCAGGGCCAATCACGTTTCAAATCATGTGAATCTGGCAGGGACCCTGAATCAGGACAGGGATATGCTGATTAACAAACTGAAAAAGGTGAAAAACAGCCCATACTTTATTCCAAACACCTACAACGGGTTATAAGATTCTTCGGGCTGGCGCCCTCAGAATGACAGCAATTGTCATACTGAACATCAGCGAAGGACCACATGGGATTCTTTGGGCTAAAGCCCTCAGAATGACACTTGATCGTCATCCTGAACGAAGCGAAGGATCTCCAAGTATATAAATATACCAGGGGGAGCTTATGAAATATCCAAAACCAACTATTTTTATATCCCACATTCATGAAAACAAGGAAGTGGCCTTGATTATCAAAGAATTAATAGACACTATTTTTGAAAACGCATTGAACATATTTGTTTCATCGGATTCAGAAAGCATAGATTTAGGTGATGAATGGCTTAATAATATTAACGAGGCATTGAAACAATGCGACATCATGCTGCTCATATGCAGTCCGGAATCAATAACCCGACCCTGGATTGCTTTTGAGGCAGGTGTCGGATGGTCCAAGGGGATAAAGGTAATTCCCTTGTGCTGTTTTGGTTTGACCATAAGCAATCTGCCCCTGCCCTTCAACAGGTGGCAGGCTGCAAATGCAAACAGGGAAGACAGCCTGAACAGGCTCATGAAAATTATTGCAAAAGTATTTGAATTTAAATACAATGAAGTAAGATGGAAGGATATTATAAATAAATACAGTCTTATGATAAAAAATACAGAGGAAAATTGCTAAGAATCTTGTCGAAAACTGTAAAAATTGTTTGCATATGTTAAATAAATATGATATTATTAAAAAACAAAATAATAATAACTTCAACCGATAATGGCAAAGCTAATGAAAATTAGCGACGCAAAGCTATAGGGCCTGTAAAATGGCAGCCAGCTACCGAAGGAAGTTTTTTCATTCCTTCTTATTCGGTTGAGAAGGAGGGTAAAATGAAAAATAATTTAAAAAAAGTTTTACCATTGGCCTTGGTACTTCTCACTGTTTTGGCTTTATTTACACAACCGGCATTTGCAATAAGCCAAAAACTTATGGAGGAAATTGAAAAGACCAATGAGCAGATTTTCAAAGAGGTTGAGAAAACACAGGAAAAAGCAGAGAAAGAAGCTCTAAAAGGAAAGAGCCAGGATGAATTCGAAGAGTATTTGGATGAGTTAATCGGGAAGTTAATTGAGAAGACGGAAAAATTAGCAGACAAGTTATTGAAGAAAGCTGCAAAAGAAGGTGTAACCTTAGAAAAGGAATACACAGAAGTAGTGATTTATGACAGGGTTGTATTGATTGACCCATTTTATGCACACTGATTAACCGGGAATGCTCAGGCATTCCCGGTCTTTTGGAGGCTGAACACGGGAGCAGATTTTTATGGATGGATTATTCATTTTTAAGGACAAAAAATACATAGATCAGGTTACAGGCACCTCAACTTTGAGTTTGCTTGCAAAAAAAGATGACTTTGAGATTATGTTGTATGAGATTAAGGCTGACAGGCCCAACAGCATAACACCGGGAGATTTTCCGGATTTAATGGAGTTTTACTACATCGTGGAAGGAGCTTTAGAAATCAATGACGGAGATAATGTCGTAAAACTCTGCAAGGGAGATTATTTTTATGTAAGCAACATAAAAGAAACCGTGCCGGTCAGGGCTTTAGAGGATACAAAGATGCTATATGTTTCTTCCAAGCCGGTTTACAATCTTCTATACACCTATACCGGGGAGCTTAAGAACCTCTTGGAAAAGTCTGAGCAAAAAGACACCTATACCCATAATCACAGCAACCGTGTGCAGAATTTGTCCGTAAAAATTGCTGAAAAACTTGGACTTTCAAGTGAAATTAACTATACCATTGCTTTGGCGTCCTTGTTTCACGATATAGGGAAGTTTTTTATTCCTAATGAAATTCTTAATAAACCGGCTAAGTTAAGCGAAGAGGAATTTAATTACATAAAAATGCACAGCTATTACAGCTATGATCTTCTTAAGGGAAAGTTTACCGATGACGATATTGCTCAAATTGTGGAGCAGCACCACGAAAGGCTTGACGGGTCAGGCTACCCCAAGGGTTTAAAGGGGGATGAAATTCGAATTGAAGCAAGAATTATAGGTGTGGCCGATTCATATGATGCCATGACATCAGACAGGGCCTATCGAAAGGCAATGACTCCACTGGAAGCCATTGAAGAATTAAAGAGTCTGGCAGGCAAAACCTACGATGCGGATGTAGTTTTGGCCCTGGAACAAGTGTTGAAGGATGAAAGTGTTATATAAATAAAGGCAAGAATAAAAAATAGCATCTGTCTAAATTAGACAGATG
>DCDC01000077.1 GCA_002316225.1 Firmicutes bacterium UBA1065
GCACAGTCCATAAAGATGACTATGCGGTCCTCTTAGCCGAAATTATCTGATAAGGGGCAAATAGAGAGCACAAAAATTGTCATCCTGGGCGATAAGTCATCCTGAGCGATGCGAAGGATCTCATGGGATCCTTCGGGCTAAAGCCCTCAGGATGACACTATGGGATATTCATATCAATAACAGTTTTGATTTATTTATAACAACGACAAAAATATTATTCAAAGCAATTATACAGCCTTTTAAATAAGGAAAAAATTTTTATATACACTATAAATATACAACTAAGCAAATATATAAATTTATATATTAATAATAATTTGAAACAATAATATAGAAACAAAAATTTTTTTGTTTCAAAAGGAGGTAATATGAAGAAAAATAAGTTAACAGCCTTTGTCTTGATAATGCTTCTTGCACTGTCACCAGTTGCCTATGCTTTTGGTACGGTTGCGGCAACAAATCCCGGTTATGAACAGAGGGTGGTCCAGTTGGTTAATATTGAAAGACAAAAAGCCGGCTTGGACCCGCTGTATTATGACAGCAAGATTTCGGACGTAGCCCGGGTTAAATCAAAGGACATGGCTGATTTAAACTATTTCGACCATTATTCTCCGACTTATGGCATGGCAAATAACATGCTGCGCAGATTTGGAATCAATTATTCTTTCTGGGGCGAAAATATAGCCATGGGACAGGATACACCTGAAATAGTGGTTTCCCAATGGATGAATTCGCCAAGCCACAGGAAAAATATCCTTTCACCCTATTATACTTTCATTGGTGTAGGATATTATGTGGATACGGATGGAACCCCGTATTGGACCCAGCTCTTTACCAGTGACGACAAATAAGGCAGCTGTTATAATTGCCAAAAAATGCGCTCTTTTAAAAGAGCGCATTTTTTTGAAAAATCATCTTAAAAACACATACTTGTCCAAGCGGTCAAAAGCCTCTATCACCCTTGACTTGGGCAATGCCAGGTTTATCCGGATGGCATGGGGGTGGTTGAAGGGTCTTCCGTCCTGCCACATGACACCTGCATCGGTACCTGCCTTATACAGCTCATCCAGGGTCATACCATGCTCTTTCAGCCATTCCTCGCAGTCTATATAAAGCATGTAGGTTCCCTCAGGTTTAAAAAACTTGATTCCCTTGTAATTGTTTGCTATATGGTCACAGGCATAATCAATGTTCTCACCCAGGACCATACACAACTCATCAACCCACTCACGGCCTTCCTCTTTATAGGCTCCGATCAAGGCATGCATGGAAAGCACATTCATCTGATTGTAATGGGATTTGCTGCTTTGAGCCCTTACCCGGTCTCTTAGGTACTTGTTGTATATAATGTGATAAGCTCCTACCAGGCCGGCAAGATTAAAGGTCTTGCTAGGGGCATATATGGCAACGGTGCGGTTCTTTGCGTCTTCGCTTACGCTCTGAGTCGGTATGTGCTTGTTGCCGTATAGTATGATATCGCTCCAAATCTCGTCGGAAATTACAAGGCAGTCGTTATTTTTATAGACTTCCATGGCTTGTTCGATTTCTTCCCTCTTCCATACACGTCCGCAAGGATTGTGGGGTGAGCAGAATATTGCCAAATGGATATTATATTTTTAAATTTGGCATCCATATCATCATAATCCATCCGCCATACGCCTTCATCATCCTTAACCAGGGACGAAAGGATAATCCTGCGGCCGTTATTAGTCAGGGATGATGTAAATCCAATATAGGTAGGTGAATGAACCAGTATGTAATCCCCAGGGGCAGAAAATGCATCGACGACGGACATCAGGCATCCCAGTACCCCGTTCTCATAACCAATATGGTCCGGGGTCATACCTGTCACTCCGTTTCGATCTTCATGCCACTTGATAATCGAATCATAATACTCCTTTTTAGGTGTAAAATATCCGAACATGGGATGGTTGGCACGTTCAATGATTGCTTCCTGAATGGTTGGAAGGGTAGGAAAGCTCATATCCGCTACCCACATGGGGATTATGTCAAATCCTTCCTTAGGCGGTTGGGGACCAAATCCCGGTTTTAAATCAACAGCTAGGGAATCCATGCCCCGGCGGTCTATAATACTTGTAAAATCGTATTTCATAATTTACCTCGCAAAATTAATAATGTTAACTCTAAAAACAAGATTAGCCATATTATAACACATTAAACCCGTTCCTTAGCTCTTATCCCTGCATATTATAATATCATACTAATATTATATTGCCTTTATTAATTAAAAGGAAGGAAATTATCATGAATAATTATTGTTTGAGGTCATTCAACATGGGCAGATACAATTATGTATATCCTTGCTGGAATGTTTGTCAAAACATTAATAACAATTCACAATATGAGGATGCAACCGGATTCATGAGGCTTCATATAATAGATAAGGTAACCGGAGAAGATATACCTTACGCCACAATAACGATCTATGTGACTGATGAGGAAAGGAGAGACATTCCCATCATGCATCTGGTTACAACCATAAATCCCGCAAGAATAGAACTGCCTATAGCCAACAAGTTAGGAACCTTAATAGAAGGACCCGAATACAACTTTTCAACCTATAATATAAGCGTGGACATTTTCGGATACTTTACCAACATTATATATAATAATCGTTTATTCCCTAATGTAACAACCGATTTTGTAATAGAAATGATTCCGATTACCCAGCCTCAACAACAGCCGATCATAGAAAGGAGAACAGAGATTCCTCCCCACCCGAGAGATGTATTGGAAGAATAAAAAGGTTCTAACCCCAAGAGGTTAGAACCCTGTTTCTTCCAGCACATCATGGTATTTCGGTGTTTTATCCATTTGGGCAGCTACAAAGGGGCAAATCGGCCGGATTTTTTTGTTTTCCTTTCTGGCCCAGTCTACCAATTCCTTAAGTATCATCTTGCCCACTCCTTTTCCGCCTAATTCTTGGGAAACCCTGGTCCCTTCAGCTACTATTATGCCTTCCTCATCGACGGAAAAAATTATTTCTGCCAAAGGAGCATCTTCTTCGCCCAAATAAAATTTATTCTTTCCTTTTTTTATTTCCATTAATTTTTCCTCCCCTGGCTAAAATGCCGGTACATAATTTTTGCGCTTGTGATTTCCCCCATTGTCATCTTGCCCTTTAAAGTTTTTTGTTTTCCCTTCCTTTCTTAGCATGATATTATAACCTGATTAAATTGTCAATTATTAGTTATTTTCTTGATAATTAAGAAAACCATGTAATTTATTGTATTAAATATTTGTTTTAATTAAACCGCTTTTATTTGTAATACTATACTTATGGGGAAAAAATGACGGGAGGGATTGTCATAGGAATTATATTTGCTCTCCTTGCGGGACTCTTAATGAGTGTCCAAGGAGTCTTCAATACCAGGGTCATGGAAACATCAAATATGTGGGCTGCAACAAGCTGGGTCCATATATCGGCTTTTGCCGCAAGCATGAGCTTATGGTTTTTTACGGGGAAGGAAGCCTTGTTTTCAGTGTTTGACGTGAGCCAAAAATTATACTTGTCAGGCGGGGTCATCGGTGCCTTCATTACATATACCGTAATAAAAGGAATATCTGATTTAGGGCCTACCCAGGCAACTATGCTGATTCTCCTGGCCCAATTAATTGTTGCTTATTTAATTGAAGTGTTTGGTTTATTCGGTGCGGAAAAAATTTCTTTTGATTGGATAAAATTGATCGGGGTTGCACTAATGGTTTCGGGAATTATTGTGTTTTGCAGGAGATAATATTTGAAATTCCAAGAAAGGCAACTTTTTTTGAAAATGAAAAAGTGGCTGCCCATCAACGGATCCGACCGTTTATGTACAGCCACGTTTTTTTTACAAATGTTATTTAAGATTTACAATTTTAGCTTCAGCTCTTGTAGTCGTAGCTGCCTCTTTACCCGCCAGGCGGCCAAATACAAATGCCTGCAATAATCCGTTTCCTGACATGTATCCCGGACCGGCTGTAGCAGAGAAGCCTTCCATTACTCCTCCGGCTGCATATAAGCCCTTGATTAAAGTACCGTCTTCTCTTAAAACATGACCTACCGTATCTGTTACAAGACCGCCTTGTGTATGTCTTAAGTCAGCTGTTATTTCGATAGCATAGTAAGGTCCGTCAAAATTATCCGGGAATAATGCCCTGTTTTAAGGATGTATCTGTTCCTATGACGGCTATCCCAAATTGTTTTGAGACAGCCCCCTTTGAACTATCAATTCCTTTAGAACAAGAACTTTATGCTGCTAATAGCATAAATTATAACAAAGATTTATAGAAAGGAAATGAAAAGATGAATCATCCGGTTTGTTCTAATTATAAATTAAATACTAATGGAACCGGTTCATTAGAAATCACAGTAACCGACAGTATAAACATACCTTTATCGAATGTTTTAGTTAAAATTTTCAAAATGTCATATGAAGGAGTATATAATGAAAGTGCGGCGGGTTTATTGATTGCACAACTTTACACAAATAATAATGGAATAATCAGTATAATTTTACCGGCATTAAATGAGTTATCGAGTCCTAATGAATACTATGCAGCAAGTATTTATAAGGATGGTTTTTATAGTGCTTATATTTATTATATTCAAATCTACCCAAATATTCAGTCAATATATGAGGTATATTTAACCCCTTGGATTGCAGGTCAGCCTGAAAGGATCAGACTTTTTTTCCAGCCAAAAAGAAGAGCTATTCATGAGCATTAGTCTTGTGTTTTTATCATTTTAAACACTTTTTTATTCGCATAATTTGAAAAATGCGTCGATGCTATTAATCTTGTATTGTGTTTTCATTTATTCTTTTTCAAATATGTTATACATACTTTTATAAATAGAACACATGCTATAAATTTAGTAATTTCGAATACTAAAT
>DCDC01000056.1:0-2306 GCA_002316225.1 Firmicutes bacterium UBA1065
ATGGGCTTCCCTTTTGAAATCCGAAAGGTGACTATTGTATTCAGTTTTGGAGAAATTATGGTCAAAAATCTTCTGAACCGGGTGTACAAAATAAAAATTATGGGGTTCTTTTTAAGTAATTGTATCATACCTAATCCTCTACTCATAGTTTAAGCATGTTTCCCAGCATTAGGTCCATTTCTTCAATCATGCTTGAATTTATGCCTCCAAAGGGAGTAAAAGTCAATTCTCCGAAAATTATTTTTCCTTCTACATTGTATAAATCCACACGGACAAAGGGAAAGGGTTTGGAAAGGGTGTCGGCATATTGAAGCATCTTGTCCAGTCCTTGGGGTTTTGGTATATGGAAATCCGAAGGAATATTCCTATGCTCCTTATGCATTCGAACAAGATTCCACTCCCTGTCACAGTAGTAGAACTTAGTGTTGCCTGTTTCCCTTTCTGTGCAAACCATGCAGTATTCCGCCCGGCCATTGAAACATAAAAACTTGTAGTCTTCGGGAAGCAGGCTGTTTTTTGCCTCAATAAACTTTTCACACACAATCTTGGGCGGGATTTGCTTGTAATGCATCTCTGCATTGCCCAGATACTTTTTAGCTTTCTCCCACTTTTTCAATGTTTTAACCGCATTTTCAATATCAAAGGTCTTTTTATCATAGCAAAAAATATTAAGCCCGCAGCCGTTATTCCATTTCAAAACAAATTTGTCAGGCAGGTCCTCCCAATTTATATCTTCCACCCGGTCATATACCCCGTACAAATCATTGAGGGTCTCCCCCAATCCGCAGAATGAAACGTACTCCCTGACTGCATATTTATCGGAATACTTCGATATCAAGGGGTCTTTATTGTATGTATTCAATTTTAACCATGAAATCTTTTCATCCAAGGTTTTAGGGTTTTTTAAGTCGATTGCTTTCCCTTTAGAAATCCGAAATGTTACTATAGTGTTTAATTTTGGAGAAATTATGGTCAAAAGTCTCCTGAAATGAGTATAAAACATCATAAGAAAGGGATACTTTTTTAATGACTGCATGGTACTTGGCTCCTTTAATATAAGAAAGTATTAATTAATGTGTGATACAGGTTTTTATGGTCTAAGGCAAATTTATCGGTTGATAATGTTAGCCTGTAGCTTTCAGCCTTTTCATTCCATTGATGCTTATTATCAAGCTGCTCGTTTATAACTTTGGCAAGATCATCAGCATCCTCACTTTTAAATGTTGCCCCTAAGTGATTATCCTTTATCAGGCTTCCAAGGCTGCCGTGATTTGGTCCTATGATGGTTTTTTTTTGCCATACTCCTTCTGCCAGGGGACCGCTGGCTCCAGTAAATGTTTTTCTGTATGGTAAAACAATAATATCGGCTGCATTTATGCACATGTAGAATTCTTCATCCGAAAGGTACCTCATCAGCATTTTTACCTTATCTTTATATGGCCCTATGTTTTCTTTGATATAATTCTTGTTAAAGTCCAGTTCTCTGCCTGCAATCAGGAGGAAAAAGGGTTTATTTACTTTTTTCAGGGCATTTAGCAGTATATCGATTCCTTTATCATATCTTGTACCGCCTATTGCCAGCAAAACCGGAGCATGGTCGCTTAACCCGAGTGTTTTTCTCGCATATTCCCTTGTGATGTTTTCAAAGTAAAAACAATGAGGGTTTTCAATTTTTTTGACATTTTTTATTGCAATGCCCTGTAACTGGTTTAATAAAGCATCTGTATGGACTATACCCATGTCAATTTTGCCAAATATTGTTTTTATGCTGATATCCCTGATAAAGCTTTTCTTTATTATGTGAAATGTTATGATAGTATTGTAACTTTTAAATTTTGACAAACCCATTCCAAAATACCTGTAGAATACATCCCCGTAGAGGAAGTGTATTGCATCAGGCTTTTCTGATTCTGCAATTTCTTTTATCTCATTAATCCAGCGGCAATACTGAATAAAATTCCTGGATCTGAAATTCGAGTTTCTAACTATAATCTGTTTTATGTTTAAATTCTCGATTTTTTCCGGAACACACAAAACACATTCGTAATCGGAGTTTTTAATAAGGGTCTTAAAATAAGGAGCATGATGTCCCCTTATTGATGTATCGACAAATAATATCTTCATATATAGTCCTTTCGTTTATAAACCGATACTTTCTTTGGCAATTTGATAATATGAGAATTTCTTCATGCCTTCTTTGCCGGCTATACCTTTTATTTTTTGGTATAATTCCTTGTCATTTGCAACCAGCTCAATTTTTTCCTTTATTTCTTCCACTGAGTCCTTATATAAAAACATGCAGGAAC
>DCDC01000056.1:2418-8805 GCA_002316225.1 Firmicutes bacterium UBA1065
TCCCACATCTACATGGGTGGTACCTTCCAAACATTTAAATATGCATGGTATGCCGGTTCCAACCGCCTGCTCCCAAAGAACCGAATGCCTGCCGGGAAAAACCGCCAAATCGGCTGCCGCAAAATACTTGTAACAGTCGTCTGAATTAAGCCAGCCTATATATTGAATTCTTCCTCCATCAGATAATCTGTCGATTTCTTCTTTTAATTCATTGATGACAGAGCCAAATACTATAAGCTTAACTTTGTCATTGTCGATTTTTTTTACTGCTTCCATAAGAAGCAGGGTTTGCTTTTTGAAATTATCTATTTTCCCGCCGGTAACAATTAAAAAATCATCTTCCCTGATATTGTGCTTTTCTCTTATTTCTTTCCTGACATTTGGATCCTTGGCTTCTTCAACTTTTTCGTCATCGGCACCCATAAGCAGTAAATTTACCTTTTCATCGGGCACTTTGTACATTTTTTTTAAGAAATCTACCCTGGCCGGAAGGACCCCGTAAAATTTTGTTGTATAGGGCTCTATTTGTTGGGCGCAATGCTTCCAGATTATTTTGTGGAGAATGTTTTTGGATAAAATGTTTCTCGCGCTGTTGGAGAAATCCGCATGGTTGTCAACATATATTTTTGTATCAGGATTTTGTTTTGCATATTTAACTACTTCTTTTATATCCAGGAACTGGCAGTTATGAATGAAAATAATATCAGGCTTGGATTTGGAAAGAGCTTCGTATAAGCCTTCGAATATTCGCAATCTTTTGCTGAATAAGCTCTTCTTGAATTTAAGTCTTGTAACGGGGATCCCATATTCATTAATATAGGTTCCAGCTTTTTTCAGGTAGCATGGATTGCCATCCTTATCGAATGAAACAAGGGATGCAATAATTTCTACATCTAACCCCATTTTTTTATGAAACTTGGGAAGCATGTTTTCCTGGTATGAAAAATTATCAATATAAAAATTGCCTAAACACAAATGCAGTATTTTCAATGATTTATCTCCCGCCAAAAATTATTTCTATTTAATAAACTTGTCTTCCAGACATAGAAGTTTTTCTTTTTTAATATCATATGTAAAGAGATTCCGGGCTCTTTCCTTAGCTTTAAATGACAATGTCTCCCGTAGTTTTTCGTCATTGTATATTTTTTCTATCGCTTGTACAATTTTATCAACCTCATTAGCTTCAATCAGGATTCCCGTATCTCCCACAACTTCAGGAGCAGCCGTAATATTAGTTGAAATTACGGGACATCCGCATGCCATGGCTTCTGCAATTGCCAGGCCAAATTGTTCATGATATGTGGGCTGCAAATAGCAATAAGCATTTTGCAAGTATTTAATTTTATCCTCTTCACTGATTGAACCAATTAAGGATACATTTGATTCCAGGCCCTTTGACTTAATAAGGTTAAATAAATCATCATACCCGTTATCTTTATGCCCGGCTATAACCAGTTTAATATGGGGATATTTCTCCTTGAGACAATTTATGGCCTCAATACATTCAACAATGCATTTTCTTTTTATATTATCCTTTTCCAAGGCCGAAACAATAAGAAAATATTTTGTATTATCCTTAAATTCCTCTTGTTTTTTAAAGTATTCATCAGAGACACAGTGATAAATGACTGAGGTCTTATCATCATATTTGCTGCCCATCAGCTCAAGAATTTCCTTTTTGTTGTATTCGGATACTGCAACTATATGGTCACAAAGCATTAAGGTCAGTCTTATTAATAAACGTTTAAAAATATTTCTTGAATTATAGCCGTATATGGTTTTCATTTTTGATACACAAGTACCGCCGGCTATAACTATGGATTTTTTATTATGAAGTTTTGCAACAAGGACGGACGGTAAACTTCTTTGTCCCCACCAGCTGATGTACAGGTCTGAATTATGGTTGATTTTTAGTATTGAAGTGTTAGCATTGACATTATACTTGGATTTTAATATGTTGATTTCATCAACATACCACCTTCTGAAGTATATGCTTCTGTCATCTCTTAACATAGAAAAATAGTTTACGGACTTCATAATATCACCATTTCCAGTCATAACGCTGGATATCTGTTTCTACCAGTTCAAGACCAATCTGAACCTCTATCAGCCGCAAGTCGGTTATTGCCCTTATGGCATGTTTTTGTCCCTTTACAATATAGGCAACATCTCCCCGTCTTACATTCCTGACATGACCGTCTATTAAAAGGTCCCCTGTTCCGTCAACGATTGTCCATATTTCATCCCTGATTGCATGAGATTGGTAGCTGATTGATTTTCCGGCTTTAATATATAAGCTCTTTGTTAATGATGATGTGCCGTCTCCGTAAGCCACATAATCAAGAACCTTGTATTCTCCCCATTCTCTTTCTTCATACATGGGGCGCTGGTGAATTTTTTCCACGTAGGGTTTTAAATATGAGCTTTCATGCTTATCTGTTACGAGGATTCCATCGGGGCTTGCAGCAATAACAGCATTATTTATACCCAGTACCGTTATGGGTATGCTTAGTTCATTGATAACATTGGTGTCATGACAAGTATCGGCAAGTATTACATATCCCAGGGTACTGCTTTCCATGACTTCGGTAAGGGTGTTCCAGGTGCCTAAGTCCTTCCATGTTCCTGTATATTCTACCATCCCAATGGACTTTTCTTTTTCAACCACTTCGTAGTCAAAGCTAATCTTGGGTAAATCTGAGTATTTTGCCTTGATTTCCTCGAATGAAGAAAAATCAGCATATTTTTTTGCAATATTTAATATATAATTCAGTTTAAAGGCAAAAACCCCCCCGTTCCACATGGCTCCTTCCTGAATCAGCTTTTGGGCATATTCTTCGGATGGTTTTTCCTGAAATCTTTCAACACTTCCATCTTGGTTGGGAATTATGTAGCCATATTTAGCGGAAGGATATGTGGGTTTAATACCCATCAGGACTATATTTGCAGTTCCCTTGTTTATCAATTCCTCCATTTTTTTAAGGGACTCAAAGTAGCCTGTATCGGCATAGGGGTCAACCGGCATAACTATAACTGCCTCATCTTCATTTAAGCCTTTTTCATAGGCAAGATAAGAGCATGACAGTATAATGGCAGGGAATGTGTCTCTTCTTTCCGGCTCAAGAACAACATCAACCTTGTTTCCTACTTGGCTCTTTATGGAATCTATCTGGGACTTGCCCGTGGCAACAAGAATATTTGATTCGGGGGAAGTTTCTCTTATCTGCCTGTAGACCCTTTGAATCATGGATTCAGGCTGACCCTTTGTATCTTTTAATACTTTAAGAAATTGCTTGGACCTTGTCTCATTTGAAAGGGGCCACAATCTTTTTCCCGACCCGCCTGACAAGAGTATTATGTTCATAAGATTATCTCCTGTTATTTATCTTTATTTTCTTACTACATTATTCAGGAAATCATCATAGGTTTTCTTCAAGCCTTCTTCTATTTCCGTCATATATGTCCAGCCGAGCCTGTTTAGCTTTGTAACATCCAGTAATTTTCTTGGGGTTCCATCCGGTTTTGTAGTATCAAATACTATTTTCCCCTTATATCCTACGACCTTTTTTATGAGATCCGCCAAATCCGCTATTGATATTTCCTTACCTGTACCAATATTTACAGTTTCATTGCCTGAATATGTATTCATAAGATATACACATGCATCCGCCAAATCATCTACATACAGGAATTCTCTCAATACCTTTCCTGTTCCCCAAACAACCACTTCTTCAGCTCCCTTGATTTTTGCTTCATGGAAACGCCTGATTAAGCCGGGGATGACATGTGAATTTTCAGGATGATAGTTATCGTTGGGCCCATACAAATTGGAAGGCATTACACTTATATAAGAGGTACCGTATTGACGATTTAAATATTCACAGAACTTTAATCCCGATATCTTAGCCAGGGCATAAGCTTCATTTGTCGGCTCCAGAGACCCAGTCAGGAGGCTGGTTTCCGGGATTGGCTGGGGAGCTAACCGGGGATATATGCAGGATGAGCCTAAGAATAAGAGTTTTTTCACCCGGTTATCGAAGGCGCTTTTTATGACATTCATTTCAATCATCATGTTTTCATACATGAAGTCGGCAGGGTAGGTGTTATTGGCTACAATACCACCTACTTTAGCTGCTGAAAGGAAAACATAGTCCGGTTTTTCTTCCGAAAAGAATTTTTCCACATCCGCCTGCCTTTTTAAGTCAAGTTCTTTGGATGTTCGGGTAATTATATTGTTATAGCCCTGACTCTTAAGTCTTCTGACAAGGGCAGACCCCACCATCCCCCTGTGGCCTGCAACGTATATTTTCGAATCTTTGCTCATTTGGCTTTTTGTTTCCATTTTGCTTCCCTCTTTTTTATCCTTTCCGGACCGGCTCATTTTCTTAGCTTTGCTTCAAATTCCGCTAACTTTAAATCGTGTTCCATCATTATTCTTACCAAATCTTCAAAGGATGTTTTTCCCGGATTCCATCCCAGCAAGGTTTTGGCCTTTGTTGAATCTCCCAGCAGGTTATTCACATCTGTAGGTCTAAAATATTTTTTATCTACTTCAATTAAAACCTTGCCTGTTTTTTTGTCTATGCCCTTTTCATCAAGACCGGAACCTTCCCATATCAAATCTATGCCGGCATATTTAAAGGCTAAATTACAAAAATCCCGTACCGAATGTTGTTGACCGGTTGCAATGACAAAATCCTCCGGCCTGTCATGCTGCAGCATCAACCACATGCATTCAACATAGTCTTTTGCATAGCCCCAGTCTCTTAATGCATTCAAATTTCCCATGTAGAGTTTATCCTGCAAACCCTTGGCTATCCTTGATGCTGCCAAGGTTATTTTTCTCGTGACAAAGGTCTCCCCTCTTCTTTCGGATTCATGGTTAAACAAAATTCCGTTTACGGCAAACATACCGTAAGCTTCCCGATAGTTTTTAACTATCCAATAAGCATATAATTTTGCGCATGCATAAGGTGAATATGGGTGAAAAGGAGTTGTTTCTTTTTGGGGTATTTCCTCCGCCTTGCCGAACAATTCAGAGGTAGATGCCTGGTAAATGCGGCATGTTTTTCCCATTTTAAGCTGGTGAACTGCTTCCAGTATTCTAATAATACCAAGAGCATCCACATCAGCCGTGTATTCAGGCATCTCGAAAGAAACCTTGACATGGCTTTGGGCCGCTAAATTATATATTTCATCGGGCTTGATTTCGGATATTATTCTTTGAATGCTTAAGTAATCGCACAAATCTCCGTAGTGTAAATGAAATTTATCTTTGTTTAAAAGGTGTTGAATCCTTTCATATCTTTCGATTGATGACATTCTTACCAAGCCGTGAACGGAATAACCCTTCTCCAATAAGAACTCGGCCAAATATGAACCGTCCTGGCCCGTTACACCGGTAATCAATGCTTTTTTGTTCATTTCGCACTCCTTTTCATATGGATTATTTTTAAAGAAACTGTTTTACTTTTACTAACAACCTGATAAAAATTATAGGGAGTTTAAACTTTTGATTATTTTCTTTTAAAACGGCATAAATTTCTTTAACTGAAGTTATGTTGCTTTTTATACCGCTTGTAGACCTGCCTCCAATTCTCATCTTAACGATGTATTCTTCAAGATACGATGTGTTTACTTTACCCTTGTGAATTATTCTAAACAGAAGGTCATAGTCTGAAGAAATTTTATAATTTATTTTATACAGACCAAATTTATTATAGGTTTCTTTTGTAATGAATGTTGTGGGGTGGGGGGGATTCCATCCTAATCTGAAATCTCCCCTGTTGGCTTTCCATTTCCGTACAACCTTTTCCGTATTGATTTCATCTACATATAACAAATCGGCATATAAACAATCCGCATTTTCTGAAATCATTTTGTTTACAACCTTTTCTATTACAAATTCATTTGTATAAAAGTCGTCTGAGTTCAGAATTCCCACGATTTGTCCTGTAGAAAGCTTAATGCCCTTGTTCATGGCATCATATATGCCCTTATCCTTCTCTGATACTATTTTGAAGACATAGCCTTTATCTCTGAACAAGGGCTCATAACTTTTTGCTATTTTTACCGTATTGTCCGATGATAAACCATCTATGATTATATATTCTATATTTTCATAGGTCTGCCTGAGAATTGATTCAATTGTATCAGCTATTGTTTTTTCACTGTTATATGACACCGTTATCAGGCTAACGGTTGGTTTTTCTTTTTCCATTTAGCTCCTCTGCTTTTTTTGCCATCCGCTATAATAATGGGAACATTCCTCGCCGCTTCGCATCATACTGAGCACATGCGAGGTTACTTTTGCTTATTATATCATCAAACAAGCAAATTGAAAACATAAAAGTAGTGCCGGGCACCCGTAACGGGTGCCCGGCGCCA
>DCDC01000213.1 GCA_002316225.1 Firmicutes bacterium UBA1065
TTAGCGGCATACTCACCACCGACGTAGATAGGCTTCTGCAATATGCTAAAAGCATAGGACTAGAGCCCGTTGCAACCCGAACCCGCGAGGGCTGGGCAATGGTGCAGCTGCACCGGTCGTAGGTTAACCATGCCAGCAAGGTATTTACTCCAGGTAATTAATTATTATTTGGGGATTTTCAGAAAGGGCATGAATTGGTTCATCAAACGAAAATTTTTTACCTTTGGATTGAAGTATAGAACGCCACATTATAGCGTCTATCAATCCAAATAATAAGACGGCTATGGAGTAGGGTATATAAACGAGTTGTACCCAATAATGATAGTTCTACACTAATTAGTTACTCTAAAAATATGATAAAAAAACTTGCATATAATGGATATATGGTATATATTTGCAACATATATTGCAATATAAAGATGGCTGCAGGTCAATCTGTAGTACGTAAGATAAAAAGAAACTCATACATAAAGAGCTACCCAGATTAGTTGGTAGCTCTTATTTTTTAGAATTCTTTAAAAATTAAACAATATGGCATACTATGCTGAACTTTTTTCTTTTGCATTCTTCCCAAATTATGACAATGCAATTAGATTTTTAGCAGAATCATTAGCATCTCAAGAGGAATGGGATTACTCTGATTCAAGCACTAAGACTTATTCTATCCTAAAAAACTACCTTGAATTTACTTTCAGGAAACTAAAACAAGAAAACAAAGTAGTATTTACTTCTGACAATAAATATGCATCATTTAATACAGGATTGGTAACTAACAATTTGGAGGACATATACGCTTTTTTTGAGAAATACAAAAATCCAAGACCTGGTACTACTACTCCATTTTGCTTCAAAGCTTTTTTAAAAGAAAGCGACAATAATATTTTACGGAATTTCAACAACAGGTTGCCGGATATTGCAAATTATTTTGAAAAGCCTGAATTGTTAATATTTAATCCTAAATGCAAGTTAATACCTGATATTGACCATATTATTCAAGACAACATATCAAGATTCCCAGCCCATTTACAAGGTGCAGGAGATGGGGAATTAAGAAGACTGTTAGTAGGTGCAATTGATGAAGTAAGAAAGAAAGTGAAAACAAATTATAAAATTGCCGTACCTCAATATTATGATGGAAAAATTCAGTTATTATTACCTCTTTGCTTAACAGCAGGCTCTCCAAACCCTGATTTAGCTCTAGTAGTTCATAAACTAAATGAAGATACTTACACTGCCAGAACCTGTCTGACTTTAAAAATGGCATATAATAATGCAAGATTAATTGTTAAACCCCAAAGCAATTGGCTGAAACCATGAAATAATGGGCACAACAAAAGATGTGGCAAATGTGCGTTGACATCGGGAACTCGGAACTTTTTCGCCCGCTCGGGCGTTTTCGTTGGGGTACATAAAACGTATCCAGCACTCCTATACTAGCCACACCCTCAACCGTTGCAGGCATAAAATGAAGACAGTGACATTGATAGTATTAACCTTAATTTTGACTTTCAGCCATTCAAATATACAGACTGATAAGTGCATAACCCCCTAATTCGCTTGACAAAAATTGGCTTACTTACTTAGTACGGTGCACCAGCAAAACCAAGACTAAAAGTAGGCGAAAACTTAAGCTGGATGACAAAATCCAGATTCTTCGTAAAGGGGCAACCCACGGTGTTGAGGTATCCTGCTTTAAGCACCAGACAGCAAGCAGCCTGTTTAACGGTCTAAAGAGCAATTTTTCCCCGGTGATACCTCGATTTACTAGCATCTCATCACCTTCCGATGTTCCCTTGGGTTAATGGTCTGGAGCAAGAGAATGAAGTGCTGCGTACGATTACTTTCAGGCATGGGCTAACCGGTAATAAAAAATGAACTCAAAAAAAACTCCATTACAGCTGAAGCGGTAAATTGCATAAGCTTTTCGGGGGGAAGCTCCAGGGGAAATGGCAAGGAGGGGAATTTGTCAGGGACAACGATAGCAATTAAGAAATAACCAACAAGTCATCGTCCGTACTACCCTTGACAAATTCAGAACTTGCGCTACCTTTGCTTAAAAAGGATGAAAGGGATAATGTCCCAAACCGTGTTGAGTAATGTGTCCAATGCAGGGAGTTAAACCTTTAGCAGCCTGTAAAATAGGTTTATTACCATTCGGAAGCTGAATGGCAGTACTAACTTAATCTCATCCTCCGTCATGAGCCGCAGACCAGCCAGAAAGCCTCGAATAGCAACTACACTTGGGTTGATATTGTTGGCGCTGCTGTCGCTAAGAATAAACGCCCTGCATCAGGACGAAGGGAAATTCTCGGGCAACCCGCTCCTCTTCCCCACCGAGGTAAAAACCATAATTCCCGATTTGGGTAAGGATGACGAGGCCTACCTGAAGGCTTTCAGCATTTTCTGGCTTTCCGATTCCATTCCCGAAGACCAGAAGGGAAATATTATCGAAACGGCCAACCTAATACTACCCATTCTACCCGAGAGCAAGGCTATCGTTCTGGATTACATCAAGTTGGCTGCTACATTCTACAGGGATAGCTATGCTAACAAAAACTATGCACCCTGGAATGGCGCGCTAAAACAGCTGCTGCTTACCGAAAACCTTGACTACAACAAGTTGCTGGCTTTCTTCAGGTTTACCCGAAACAC
>DCDC01000025.1 GCA_002316225.1 Firmicutes bacterium UBA1065
TCGTGTCCGAAACCGTGAGCGTGTATTTTTATTATTTTATATATATCAGTTCAGGGTTGCTTTGCCTTTCTTGTTTGTTCTCCATACGTGGAGTCCCAATGCAAGACCTATAACTCCGTATACCATAAAGGTTCTGAAATATTCTCCCAATAGGGCATTTCCAAACAAGGACAAGCCTATTTCGGGAGACATGATGAACATTGAGTTAAACAAAAGGGTACCCATGATTGCATGTTTTACTCCTGCCTTTTGGGTGGATGCTCCTCCAACCAGGAGGGCAGCAACTGAGAACATTCCTATCTGGGTATGGGCCCCGTAAGTATTGAGGGTACCCATGTTCTGCAGGTATATGATCTGGCCCCAGGCAGCAAATACAGTTGACATGATGGTTGCTATAATTCTTGTTTTATCGACGTCTATGCCCGATACCTCGGCTATGTGCTGGCTTTGGCCGACACTCCTGAAGTCCTGCCCTAATTTTGTCTTCAATATCAATTCATTGAATATACACAAGGCTACTATCAAGAGACCGGTTATTACCGGGACCTTTCTTATCTTCATCAGGGCTGAATTGGTTGTGATGGCATAAAGGCTTATTGCAATCATAACCAGGCACAGGATGATGTTTATTACCGTCATTGTCATGTTGTACCTGTACAAGCCGGGATTCTTTTTGTTCCTTATTATTTTCCATATCTGCAACAGGAGAATAGCCGCAAATACAATTAATATAGCCCACATGAAGGGAATTTCCCAAATTTTGTCCAGGGCATATTTGAGTCCGCCCTGTTCATGGGCTCCCATGTCTACGGTCATTCTGACTCCTACCCCGTCAGGTTTTATCATGGAATGGGTGTTGGGAACCTTTATAATCACGCCTACAACAAAGAGGAACAAGAATTGGTATAAACCGTTGGCAAAATAGCCTACCATAAGGCTGGCGATCATCTCCTGGCCTCTTGTCTTGTTGTATAGCATACCTGTTAAAAATCCAAACAAGGCTGCTATGGGCAAGGCGATGAGCATGGTCAATAATAGCCCGTTAACTCCGGCCCAACCGAAATATATCACGATTGCCAGGGCTATTTGTCCTGCCATGGCACCTACAACTATACCAAAGTTCAGTCCCAGACCTGCCACTACGGGTATTATCAAGGATAAAACAAGGAATGCATTCCTGAAGAAACGGCTTGATAATTCCGTAAGGAAAAAGTTCATTGTTACACCGTCTGACACAAGGAATCCAAACAGGGTAAAGGCAACGAATATTAATGAAACGATATTATCCGCCAACCAGGTTGATACCCTGGTAGAGGAAGTTTTTAATCTTTCTGAGGTATTTGTATTATTCATTAATTATCGCCTCCTTTAACCTTTGTCAGGGCATATAGAATAATTCCGTTTTGGATTATCATACGGAGTATTTCGGATAAGTCCGTTCCTTCGAACATTTGGTTTGCTACGGGAAGGGCTGTTGTAAAAAGTCCCTGATATATGAGTACCCCTATTATTACATGGGATACCTTTGCTCTTTGGGCAGAAGCCCCGCCTATCAATACGGCAGCAACCGCGGCAAATGCCATCATCAAGGGTGCCGAATAAAGCTGGGCATAGCCGTAGCCCTGGGAATAAACTATAATACCGATGGCTGCCAGAATTGTGGACAAAACATTTGCTTTTATCCTGCACCTGTCTATATTTATGCCTGAAGACTGGGCAAATTTCGGGTTTATGCCTCCCGCTGATATGGCTATACCTGATTTTGACCTGAAATACAGCCATACTATGACGCAGCATATTAAGAACAACAAAAGCATTCCGGTGGGAATTATAATACCGGTATCACTGTTTACGGCGATGAGGCCTTCTTCTGCGAACAATGAAAACCTCAGGAAATTACTCAATATCTGTGCTCCACCAATTGCATCAAGCTGGATTGTTTCCCTTAATCCCTTTCCTATGAACCATCCCATATTGGGGCTTTTAAAGGGTATCATGAGCCATGCCAGGCACATGGCAGCTACTATTGAAAATCCGGTATAGGTGGCGATTGTCATTTCCGAGCCCTTAACTGCATTTAAGAGCCTACCGTACAAGTAGCCTACAAAGGCCGCCAAGGGTATGGCAAAAGCAATTGCTACAAATAACCATGCCCAGCCCGTAAATCCGAATTCTATCGAGCAGACTAAGGCAAATAAGCCGCACACTATACCTACCGGCAAGGCAAAGTTAGGACCTGTTCCCGATTGAATTGAAGGAACCATTGCCAGTACCAGGATACCGTTCATACCGGCACGCTTAATCGTGTCGCTTAACAAGGTTATAACTGATATCCCCAAGGCTCCTCCGGCAATTAGCAGGAGTATCCAGAAACCGCCTATAAAAATCGTAGGAAATCCGATTTTATTTACTATATCATTGAAAGTGTTTTTTTTCCTTTTTACTTCTACCATTATGCTTCCCTCCCTTCGGATCTTCCATTTGCGCTTCCTGACATCATCAAACCGAATTCGGCATCAGGTGCATCGGGTGGAAGCTCTCCTTCAACCTTGCCTTCGCAAATTATTAAAATTCTGTCACATATGCTTCTAAGTTCAGCCAGTTCAGAGGAAGTCATAATAATGGTCATACCTTCATTATTTAACTGCTTGAGCAAATCAAGAACCAATTTTTTTGCTCCTATGTCAATTCCCCTCGTTGGCTCGGAAACCAAAAGAAGTTCGGGATTCAAGGTCAATGCCCTCGCAATACATACTTTTTGCTGGTTGCCCCCGCTCAGGCTTCCAACCCTTTGCAGGGAGGATGTACACCTGATATCCAGGTCTTTTATCATCTTATTGGCATGGTCTCTGATTTTGGCGGAATCTTTCAGTTTTATGGGGCCAAAATTCTTCAGGAAGTCATCGTTAATCTGCATCGCCGTAAATGCAATGTTAGCTTCGATAGATTCATCCAATAACAAACCGACACCTCTCCTGTCTTCGCTCACGAAGGCGATGCCGGACTTTATTACGGATTTGGGATCATTCAAGGGTAATTTTTTGCCTTTAAATATGACTTCTCCCTGGGCGGGGAATATACCCATTATGCCGTTGGCAATTCCTAGTTTGCCCTGGCCTGCAAGTCCGCCTATGCCTACTATTTCACCTTTTTTTACTTTTATGTCAACACCCTTCACTCTTTCACCGGGCATTGCTACGTGTAAATCTTTTATTTCCAATATTGTTTCATCAACAATATTTCTGTTTCTGCCTTCTTCCCTGTCTATGGTGATGCTTCTTCCCACCATCAACTGGGCTATTTCATATTTATTTGTGTCTTTTATATTTTTTGTGGCTACAAGTTCCCCGTCACGTAAAACGGTGACAACGTCAGCCACTTCAA
>DCDC01000004.1 GCA_002316225.1 Firmicutes bacterium UBA1065
CGTAAGTTCAAGAAACTTAGAGTGTCTGTTGTAAAATAAAAATGCAGCAAGTTGCCACGTAAAAGTGCAACAGTTTAGCTGGTAATAATGAGAAATTTTAACACTAAAATCACATCTATGAAACTACCACTGATATCGATACCATCACCGATATCAGATATAAAAATCATTTCTGAGTATTATGATGGAAAAATAAAATAGTCATTGCCAGCACCCCGTAATAATAGTACCCTTTTAGTTGGTCAAATACTAAAGGGGGTTAGAAAGGATGTTAACAATGACTAATATTAAGTATATCAGAGATTTGTTTGAAGAGAAAGGTTTATCTCTTAGGGAAATTGCAAGAGTGACCGGGTATAATTTCAGAACGGTCCGAAAATATGTTGATAAGGAGGATTGGTCTCAACCTGTTGTTAAACGAGTAAGGCAAACTTTGATTGATAAATATAAAGACGATATTGACGAATGGTTGATAAGCGATATTAATGCACCAAGAAAACAGAAGCATTCTTCAAAAAGAATTTTTAACAAACTGAAGCAAAAATATAATAATGAATTTAATATATCCTATCGCACTGTTGCAAGGTATGTAAGCTTGAAAAAGAAAGCTTTACACCAAGAAAGTCACGGATATATTCCTTTGGAACATCCCGCTGGTGAAGCACAAGTAGATTTTGGCAGAGCGGTTTTTGTAGAAAACAGCATTCGATATGAAGGATACTATGTTACCATGTCGTTTCCATATAGCAATGGAGGATATATACAACTTTTCAAAGGAGCGAACATAGAATGCCTGTTACAAGGGATGAAAAATATTTTCGAACACATGGAGAAAGTACCTACATGTATCTGGTTCGACAATGATAAAACAATTGTCAAGAAAATATTATCTAATGGGGAAAGAAAGGTTACGGACGCTTTTGCACGATTCAGGATGCACTACAGATTTGAAAGTAACTTTTGCAATCCGAATAGTGGACATGAAAAAGGCCATGTTGAAAACAAAGTTGGATATACCAGAAGAAATATGCTGGTACCGATACCGGAATTTGAGGATATTAGAGAATTCAACCGCCAGTTGCTTGTCCAATGCGATGAAGATATGCAAAGGAAACACTACAAAAAGAATGTACCTATTAAGACTTTATTTGATGAAGACAAAAAAGCAATGAGGTATATCCCCAAATCTGAATATGAGATATATCGCCTTGAAAAAGTAAAGGCAGATAAATATGGTAAAGTGAACTTTGACAACAGAAAATATTCAACTGGGCCACAATATGCCCAGAGAGAACTAATGATAAAAACAGACGCTTTCACAGTTATGATTATGGATGAAGAGTACAATACAGTCCAAGTACATAAACGTTTGTATGGAGATCAGAAAGAATCGATGAAGTGGGGACCATATCTTGAATTAATGAGTCGTCGGCCTACTGCTTTAAAATATACCGGTTTTTTCCGGGAGTTGCCTCAGACTCTTCAGGATTATCTTACATTATGTAGCTATGAACAGAAAAAAGGGTCTTTGCGACTATTAGCGAAAATGTTGGAGCAAAGCAAACTGGACACAGCCGTAGAAGCCTTTAGATTCTGTATCGAGAGAGGAATAAAAGATTTAGACAGCATCTGGGCTAAATATTATACGATGGTTTGTACCCACATACAGGTTCAAGATGTTTTGCCTAATACTAAGATTCCTTCTGTTGTACCTTACACTGTTGATAATACTGTATATGATAACTTGTTGTCTGGGGGGTATCCGATATGCGAGAATTAATAGCCAAACATTGCAAAGCCTTAAAACTTGGTTCGCGTATTGTTCAAAACTATAAAAATATTCAGGCTCAAACACATGAGGAATTTCTTGAGAAGTTATTGGCTATGGAAGTAGAAGCACGGGAACGAAACCGTATAAATCACTTGCTTAAGCAGGCACGATTTGATGTGATAAAAACCTTTGGAAATTACCGTTTTGAGAAAATGACAATACCGAGCAGTATAGATATAGAAACACTAAAGAATGCCTCGTTTATCGATAGAAAGGAGAATCTTATCCTATATGGACCAGTTGGACTTGGGAAAACACACCTTGCTACTGCCATAGGTGTAGAAGCTTGCAATCAGGGCAGACATGTACGATTTTTCAGGACAGCAGCACTTGTTAACCAACTTATGGATGCAAAAGCAGAGGGTAATCTAAAACGTTTCTTAAAACAGTTGGATAGAGTGGAACTCTTGATTTGTGATGAATGGGGATTTATTCCATTTGAGCGTGAAGGTTCACAGCTCTTATTTCAGGTTATTTCCGACTGTTATGAACGTAAAAGCATGATTATAACTACAAATTTGGAATTCAGCAAATGGAACGGTATTTTCTATGATGAAAAGTTAACCAGTGCCATCATAGAACGTATTATTCATCATAGCCACCTGATCGTCTTCGACGGTCCCAGTGAACGCCTGGTAAACTCACTGATGAGAAAACAATAAGAAGTGAAATGCAACGTGATTTTATGAGTTGTATCACTTTTTAGCTGATGCCCTGAGATAAAAAGTGTAAACAGGCACCAAAGTAGGTCTGTGTTATGCCATGCTACAATGAAATTAAGGCGGGGCGGGAGCAGAAGTTGTATCACTCTTCCCTTCAGCCCCTCGGTAATTTCTAAAAAGCATGGCATATGAAATAAAGTCAAGAGCAGAAGCGAAGCGACTCTTGACTTTATTTCAAGCAGACCGGAAACTAAAGCAAATATTGAAATTATAGGTTCCATAATCTTCTATTTATTGGATCGACGGGGTGCTGCATTTTACTTGTCATTTTGTTGCATTTCCTATTGACAAAACACACTT
>DCDC01000109.1 GCA_002316225.1 Firmicutes bacterium UBA1065
GCGGTTATTTTTATTATTTTTTTTAAGCCCGGTACTTGGTTCTGAATTTATAAGACTGTTATTGTAGGCGGAAAAAACCGTCATAAAAAAGGGGTGTTGACAAAAAGGATGGGGTGTGATAATTTAGTTGTAAAATAATTGCAGGGGAAGAGTAGTCATAAAGCTCTGATTACAGCAAGACAGGGACGATGGGAGCCTGTTATTATCTTGATGATGAAGACACCCCGATAAATGCAGCTTTTAATGAGTGGGACTTTTTTTAAGTCCAAATAGGGTGGCAACGCGGGTAATACTCGTCCCTAAGGAGGGGACGGGTTTTTATTTATTAATTAACGCAATTTACGTAATTAACGGAGGATAATATGGAAATAATGGGAAAACTTAGAAGAACAAATATGTGCGGAGAGTTAAACAAGAACCATATCGGCCAGGAAGTAGTGCTGATGGGGTGGGTACAAAAAAGAAGAAGCTTAGGCGGACTCATTTTTGTAGACTTAAGAGATGTTACCGGTTTGATTCAAATTGTTTTTGATACTGACGTAAATAAGGAAGCATTTGATAAGGCAGACTCTTTAAGAAGCGAATATGTTATTGCCATCAGAGGGAAAGTATATGAAAGACAAGCGAAGAATCCTGAACTGGCCACCGGAGAAATTGAAGTCTACGCAGAAGAATTAAGGATCTTGGATACTGCGGAAACTCCTCCCATTTATATAAAGGATAACGATGACGTATCCGAGCAAATGAGGTTAAAATACAGGTATCTGGACTTGAGAAAGCCCTTCATGCAAAGGAACCTCCTTATGAGAAGCAAGACTTCAAAGGTTATAAGAGACTTTTTGTATGAAAACGGGTTTAATGAAATCGAAACTCCATTCCTGGCAAAACCTACACCTGAAGGGGCAAGGGACTACCTGGTGCCCAGCAGGATTTCTCCAGGAAACTTTTATGCCCTGCCACAATCGCCCCAGATTTACAAGCAGCTTCTGATGGTTTCCGGAATGAACAGGTATTTCCAGATAGTAAGGTGTTTCAGGGATGAAGATTTAAGGGCAAACCGCCAGCCTGAATTTACCCAGGTAGACATTGAAATGTCCTTTGTTGATGCCGAAGATGTAATGGAGTTGAATGAAAGACTTATTCAAAGAATATTCAAGGAAGTAAAAAACATAGACATTAAGCTTCCATTAAGGAGAATGTCCTATAATGAAGCCATGGACAAATACGGGTGCGACAAGCCTGACTTGCGTTTCGGCTATGAGCTGAAAAATATCACCCATGTGTTCAATAATTCCGAATTTAATGCATTCAGGTCCGTATGTGAAAGCGGCGGTTTGATTAAATGCATAAAGGTTGACGGAGCATCGGATGACTATTCCAAGAAGGGAATTTCAAAACTGGAGAAATTCATAAAGTCTCACGGGGCAAAGGGATTAGCCTGGCTAAAGTATGAAAACGGAGCAATAGATTCACCAATTGCCAAATTCCTGAGCGAAGAAGAAATTACCCAATTGATTACCCTGTTGGAGCTTAAGGAAAAAGACATGGTCTTTATAGTGGCAGACAAGGAATCAGCCGTAAATACCGCTCTCAGTGCTCTGAGAATTGAAATAGCCAGGGAAAGAAATTTAATTGATGACAATGTTTATGAACTGGTGTGGATCACAGATTTCCCATTATTTGAATACAGCGAGGAAGAAGGAAGATACGTGGCTAAACACCATCCCTTCACATCGCCGGTAGATGAAGATATAGAGAAATTGGAATCTGCTCCCCAGGAAGTCAGGGCAAAAGCTTACGATATTGTAATAAACGGGGACGAAATAGGGGGAGGCAGCATACGTATCACAAACAGGGCCTTGCAGAACAGGATGTTCAAAGCCTTAGGCTTTACTGAAGAAGAAGCACAGGAAAAGTTCGGTTTCCTCCTTGAAGCATTTAAGTACGGCGTGCCTCCTCACGGGGGAATTGCATTCGGTCTGGACCGCTTGATGATGCTTTTGACCGGGGCGACCAGCATAAAAGATGTAATTGCATTTCCAAAGACCCAAAGTGCCGCCTGCCTGATGACCGAATCTCCAAGCCGGGTAACCGAGCAGCAACTAGAAGAACTGAAAATCAAAATTGATGAGTAGGTTTATAGAAAGGAAATAATAATGGACAATATTGGAAAGATAGAAAAAATTGACGGAAATAAAGCTGTTATTTCCGTCAAAAGGGTGACTGCCTGCGGGGACAGCTGTAAAAGCTGCTCTTCCGCATGCACAGTCAAAAGCGTAATTATTGAAACTGACATTTCGGATGTAAAAGATGAGATAAATGTCGGGGATTATGTTGAGATTTCAGCGGAAAATGAAGTGATGCTGAAGCATATAGCAGTTCTTTACGGCCTTCCTTTGTTATTGATGCTGGTGACGGTTTTTATATTTCAAATGATTCTGAAGGGGCCCAATAAGGACATTATCTCTGCTGTTGCTTCATTATTTTCATTGGTAATTTCTTTTTTCCTCTTAAAGGCTTACGATAAGAGGGAAATGAAAAAGAATGTATTGAAATTCACGGTTGGCAAGAAACTTTAGGATTGATGATATGAATATATTTGAAATGCAGTACCAAAATTCCATAAAAAAGGAAGGTCCCCTTGCAGAGCGGATGCGACCCTTAAACTTGAGTGAATTTGTCGGTCAGGATCATATAGTGGGAAAAGGCAAGATTTTAAGCAGGGCAATAGAGGCCGACAAACTTACCTCTGCAATTTTTTACGGCCCTCCGGGGACCGGCAAGACAACTTTAGCTAAAATTATCGCAAATACCACAAATAAAAATTTTACAACCTTAAATGCGGTTACAAGCGGTATTAAAGACATAAAGGAAAAAATAGATTATGCCGTTGAAGAACTTTCGATTTATAACAAGAAGACAATTCTTTTCATAGATGAAATTCATCGTTTCAATAAAGCTCAGCAGGATGCCTTGCTTCCTTACGTGGAAAATGGTACAATAATATTGATCGGAGCAACCACCGAAAATCCGTATTTTGAAGTTAATTCCGCCTTGATTTCCAGGTCCTTGATATTTGAATTCAAGAGCATTGAACTTGAAGACATAAAGAATGTAATGAGAAAAGCCTTGGTGGACCCAAGAGGATACGGGAACAGGAAAGTTGAAATTGATGAAGATGCTCTAAATCATATAGCCCAGTATTCTAACGGGGACATAAGGAGTGCTCTTAATGCCCTGGAGCTGGGTGTGGAAACAACCGAGGAAAGAGACGGGAAGATAAGAATAACTCTTGAAATTGCATCCGAATGCATTCAAAGAAAGAAAATTGATTACGATAAAAATGGAGACAACCATTACGATACAATATCCGCTTTTATAAAAAGCATGAGGGGCTCTGACCCTGATGCGGCAGTTTACTGGCTTGCAAAAATGATAAAGGCCGGGGAAGATCCCAAGTTTATAGCCAGGAGGATAATCATCTGCGCTTTCGAGGATGTGGGAAATGCAGACCCCAGGGCTCTGGAAGTTGCGGTAAATGCCTTTAAGGCTGTCGAAATAATCGGTTTTCCCGAAGGGCGGATAATCCTTGCCCAGGCTGCAATTTATATAGCATGTGCACCCAAGAGCAATGCCTCCGTTGTGGCAATCGACAGAGCCATGAAGGCAGTTGAAAATGAGTCCCATGAAGTACCGGCTCATTTAAGGGATAAACACTATAAAGGTGCTGAAATGCTGAAGAGGGGAATAGAATATAAATATCCCCATAATTATGAAAAGTTTTATGTAAAACAACAATACATGCCTGAAACCATAAAGACGAAGTTTTATGAGCCGAAAGAATCCGGCTACGAGAGTAAAATTAAGAAATTTTTGGAATATTTGAGGCAGTAAGGAGGGGCAACATGTATAAGGTTTATGGAAAAATTACCGACCCAAATATAGACAGAATTGTTAATGATAAACTCAACTTTGATGATTTGAACAAGGAGCAGATATATGACATCCACGTTGATTTTTATAATCCGGACCTGGAAGCTGACATGCTGAATGCTGATGTTTCTTATGAAATCAAGAAAGAACATTACATGTTTATTAAAAAAATCAGAACCTTGTTCGAAAAGAATCAGATAAAGGTAAATGAGTTTTATTTAATGGGCACCATAGCCGACCTGCCGGAAAATGAAATAAATATTTCGGTTTTAAAATCAAAGGGAGATAAAAAGAAAAATATTGTGTGGCCTTGCAAGGAAATATTCTTGTATGAATTTCAAAAGAAAAGACTTGACGCCATGCTCTTAAGCAATCAAATATCGGTGGAGGATTACGAATCCAACCTGGAATTCCTGAAAGATGAACTGAATATTTTCGAAAATGACGAGGAACACAAGTATATAAATTAATAAAGATTGGGGACACATTAGTGTCCCCCTTTTGTAACCTTCTTTGCTCCTATTAATAAAATAGAGAGGAGGAGGTATCCCTATGGAAGTTTTTCTTATCACCTTTTTGCATGGAAACTATGCTATTGCCGCATTCAACAGGCTGCAAAGATACGGGATTAAAAACGCTCAACTGATTCAAACTCCCTTCAGCATAAAGAGTGAATGCGATTTTTGCATAAAGACGAATGATCGCGAAACCTTGGATTTTATTTTGAAGGAATGCAGGGGAGTAAGCAATGTTTACAGCCAAGTCTACAAGAATGGTCGGTATGTATATAAATTATTACCTTAAAAATTATCGCTAAAAAAATAATAAAAATATCCGCTCACGAGTATATGCTGTCTGGCATCATATACTTTTTAAAATTCTGTTTCTAATTTTTCTCTACCTAAAAATAAAATAATAATAAAAACATTAAGCGAACATTTGCAGGCCGCGAAATTAATTCTTAGCGAATGCAGG
>DCDC01000146.1 GCA_002316225.1 Firmicutes bacterium UBA1065
AAAATAAGCTTTAAATGATGTATTATTTTGTTAAGGGACATAGGGATGTCCCTTTTTTATCCTTCTTTTTTGTTTGAACCTGTCTCAAAAAAGGTATAATGTACTTAATACAAGAAATAAGCCTTTATGTATTTTAATTTATATTATATAATTAATATATAGAGATTAAAAATCTTTCTGAGATATTATCTTAAGGCGGAGCAGTTTATGAAAACTGATAATACCTTGCCGGTTTACTTGTTCCACCAGGGAACAAATTATTATTCATACAACTTTTTAGGCTCGCATATCATAGAAAATACAGGCACTGTTTTCAGAGTATGGGCACCCAACGCAAAAGCGGTGCATCTTGCGGGCAATTTTTGTAATTGGCAAAAAAATCCGGATTATGAGATGAAAAGGCTTCCCGAAAGCGGCATATGGGAGCTCTTCGTTCCGGGCTTAGGGGAAGGTGAGCTTTACAAGTACATAATTACAACCGCCGACGGTTCAAGCTTCTACAAGGCAGATCCCTTTGCCTTTTCCTCCCAAACCAGGGCCGAAACAGCATCAATAGTTTATGATATAAACAAATATACATGGAATGATGCTTCCTGGTTGGAATATAAAAAAAGTATCAACCTCTATGAAGAACCCGTAAATATTTACGAGGTCTCCTTATCCTCCTGGAAACGTAAAGAAAACGGAGATTTCTACACCTATGAAGCCCTGGCCCCCCTCCTGATAAAGCATGTCAAAGACCACTGTTTCACCCATATAGAGCTTATGCCCCTTATGGAACATCCCTTTGACGGTTCCTGGGGCTATCAGGTAACGGGCTACTACTCTCCCACTAAGCGTTTCGGAGAGCCTGACGGCTTAAAATACCTGATTGACCAGTGCCATCAAAATGGAATCGGGGTTATACTTGATTGGGTTCCTGCTCATTTTCCAAAAGACCAGCACGGATTATACAAATTTGACGGGGATTACCTTTATGAGTACAGGGATGATAAGAAAAGAGAAATCGAAAGCTGGGGAACCCAAAGGTTTGATTTCGGAAAAACCGAAGTACAGTCATTCCTGATATCAAATGCCCTCTTTTGGCTGGATATTTACCATGCAGACGGTTTAAGGGTCGATGCAGTAAGCTCCATGCTCTATCTGGATTATGACAAAAAAGAAGGTCAATGGACTCCCAATATTTATGGGGGGAATGAAAATTTAGAAGCTATTGCCTTTTTAAAAAAGCTTAATGAAGTCATCTTTAAATATTATCCCAATACCATGATGATAGCCGAGGAATCCACAGCCTGGCCCATGGTGACCAAACCCACCTATTTAGGAGGCCTGGGTTTTAATTTTAAGTGGAATATGGGCTGGATGAACGATATGATCGAATACATGAAAACCGACCCCTTTTTCAGAAAATACAGGCATAAAAACATAACCTTTTCACTTCATTATGCCTTCAGTGAAAACTATATCCTTCCCTTGTCTCATGACGAGGTGGTCCACGGCAAGAAATCCTTGCTTGATAAAATGCCGGGACCTTATGAAGAAAAATTTGCAAATTTAAGGGTTTTGTTAGGCTATATGATGGCTCATCCGGGGAAAAAGCTGACCTTCATGGGATACGAGGTGGGTCAGTTTACAGAATGGAACTACAACAAGGAAATTGAATGGTTTATGACGAATTATGAATACCATGGGAAACTAAATACATATGTCAAAGAATTGAATGAGTTTTATCTTAAATCACCTGAACTCTGGGAAGTGGATTATTCCTGGAAGGGCTTTAAATGGATTTCCAATGATGATTACGAGCAGAACATAATAGCCTTTAAGCGAATTGACAAAAGAGGCAAAGAACTGATTGCAGTGGTAAATTTTTCTCCCGTTGAAAGACACAATTATTTGCTTGGAGCAGAGGAGGGTGTTTACACCGAAGTATTCAATTCAAACAAGGTGGAATATGGAGGGACAGGCACCGGCAACAAGGACAGGATTATATCATCCCAGGGCTCCCTGCACGGGTATGGATCCTATATATCATTGACCCTGCCCCCCCTTTCGATAATCTTTTTAAAAAAAGAAAATAATATAAATATAGAGGGAGGTCGAATATATGAAATTTGCTAAAAAAGAATGTGTTGCCATGCTCCTTGCCGGAGGACAGGGCAGCAGACTGGGCGCTTTGACCGCTAAGATTGCAAAGCCTTCTGTGCCCTTTGGAGGCAAATACAGGATAATTGATTTTGCCTTATCCAACTGTACCAATTCCGGCATTGATACCATAGGTGTTTTGACCCAATACCAGCCCCTAATCTTAAATTCATATATCGGCGACGGAAAATCATGGGATTTGGACAGGATGCACGGAGGAATTCAAATATTGCCACCTTATCAAAGAGTAGGTGATTCGGAATGGTACCTGGGGACTGCCAACTCAATTTACCAGAACATAGATTTCATAGACCAGTACCGGCCTGAATACGTGCTTATTTTATCGGGAGACCACATTTACAAGATGGATTATTCCCTGATGATCGACTATCACAAGAAAATGGATGCCGATTGCACCATATCGGTTATAGATGTTCCCTTAAAGGAAGCCTCCCGTTTTGGAATCCTTAGCTCTGATGAAAGCGGAAGGATAACCGACTTTGAAGAAAAGCCCAAAAGGCCCAAAAGCACACAGGCATCAATGGGCATATATGTGTTCAAATGGAACAAGCTTAAAAAATATCTTGAAATAGACGATAAAAACCCCGACTCATCAAATGACTTCGGCAAGGACCTGATACCCCTGATGCTCAGGTCCGGAGAAAAATTATATGCCTACAAATTTGAAGGCTATTGGAAAGACGTGGGCACCATTGAATCCCTGTGGCAGGCCAACATGGACCTCTTGGGAGAGAATGGCTTTGAATTGTCTGATGAAAACTGGATAATCTACTCAAGGCATGCGGAGAAACCCCCTCACTACACGGGCAGGGATGCAATTATAAAGAATTCAATAGTATCCGAAGGTGCTGTAATTCTTGGAACTGTTGAAAATTCAGTAATCTTTTCGGGAGTTACCATAGAAGAAAATGCCCTTGTCAAAGACTCTGTGATAATGGCAGATGTAGTAATAAGCAAGGGTTGTGTAATTAATTATTCCATAATAGATGAAATGGTAAAAATCGGGCCGGGCTTAAAAATAGGTAAGCCTAAGGGAGAAGGGTCCGAAATCACCGTAATACCGCGAGAAAGCGTAATAAATAACATGGGAGGGCTAGTATGAATGCTTTAGGAATTATTTTTTCGGATATGCAGGACTGGAGCATGACCGAACTGGCGGCCCACCGGTCTGTTGCGGCAATACCTTTTGGAGGCAGATACAGGCTCATAGATTTTCCCCTTTCCAACATGGTTAATTCGGGCATCAACAAGATATACCTGATAACAAGCAGCAAGTACCGCTCACTGATGGAACATGTGGGTTCAGGCAAGGATTGGGATTTGTCACGAAAAAAGAGAGGCATACTCCTCATTCCTCCTTATTCCTCAAGTGAAAACCATGGTCTATATCATGGAAGATTGGATGCCTTGAAAAGGGTTTTGGATTATATCACTTCCTCAAAAGAAAAATACGTCATATTATCCGACACGGACATGATTTATGAAATCAACTACCAGGACGTTATAAGCTACCATGATGAAAAAAACTCTGACATTACTGCGGTTTACACCAAAACAAACATAAATAAGTCAACATCCGTCCATAAAATCCTCTATGAATTTGACCAGGAGGGCAGGGCTGTTGATATATTGGTATATCCCATTACAAACGGAACTTATAATGTAGGCTTGAACACCTGGGTTATGAACAAGGATTTTCTGGAATCCCTCCTTTATGATGCAATTGCAAGAAATTACAAGGACTTCAGTTATAATGTCCTGTCAGCAAGGGTTCATTCCTTAAGGATTTACGGCTATGAATACACAGGATTCTTTGCTCATATCGACTCCCTCCAATCCTACTACGAAACCAGCATGAAACTTTTAAACAAGGATGTATTGCAAAGTATCTTTTATTCAAAAACCGGACCCATATATACCAAAACAAAGGATTCGGCTCCCACCAAGTATTGCAGCGGCGCCCTCGTCAAGAATTCCCTGATAGCCAACGGCTGCATCATCGAAGGAACCGTTGAAAATTCAATACTTTTCAGAGATGTCAGGATAGGTAAGAATGCTGTGGTTAAAAATTCAATCATTATGCAGCACGGCAGGATAGGGGATAATGCAAAATTAGACTCTGTAATAACCGATACCTACACCTTTGTGAACAAGGACAGGGTTTTGCTGGGATATTCCAGCTGTCCCTTCTTTATAAAGAAAAATTCCGTCGTATAGGGGGTGATTTTATGAGTAAATTAAAAGTGTTATACGCTGTGTCCGAAGCTGCTCCCTTTATTGCAACCGGCGGTCTTGGAGAAGTAGCCGGGTCCCTGCCCCAGGCCCTGGCCGAAAGATATGGGGATGAAATTGATATGAGGATAATCCTTCCCTTGTACCAGGGGATAGGAGACAGGACCGGTTTTGAGTTTGTTGGAAAAACTACCGTTCCCCTTGCCTGGAGACAACAGTATTGCGGTGTTTATAAAAAGCTGGTGAACAAGGTTACATATTATTTCATAGACAATGAATACTATTTCAAAAGGAGTGAATGTTACGGCCATTTTGATGACGGGGAAAGATTTGCCTTTTTCTCCAAGGCCATATTGTTTATCCTCCCCATGCTTGGATTCATGCCTGATATAATTCATGCCAATGACTGGCAGACGGCCTTGATTCCCATTTACCTGACCACCAAGTATTCAAGTTATGAAGGTTACAGGGACATAAAAACAATAATTACCATTCACAACATTGAATACCAGGGGGTATTTGATTTAAAGATTGCGGAAGATGTATTTGATATTCACGGGAAAGAAAAAGGTATAGTTGAATTCAAGGGTGCCATAAATCTTTTGAAGGGAGCTCTGGAAACGGCTCATATAATAAGCACCGTCAGCGAAAGCTATTCCAGGGAAATTTTTGACAACTTCCATGCCAAGGGCTTAGCTGAAATTATTCAAAAGAATTCATCCAAGATAAGGGGGATATTGAACGGAATCGATACCGAAAAATATAATCCTGAAAATGACGATGAAATATTTGAATCCTATAATTCAAAAACCCTTGAAAAAAAATATTTGAACAAGAAGAATTTGCAGTCCCTGACAGGCCTTCCCCAGGACAGAGATATTCCCCTGATAGGAATAATATCAAGGCTGGTTAAACATAAAGGATTTGACCTGATCATAAATTCCATGGAAGAAATATTGAAGGAAAAGGTTCAGTTCATCATATTGGGCAAGGGAGACAGGGGGTATGAAAGGTTCTTTGAATACCTGCAGGAAAGTTACAAGGACAAAATCTACGTAAGAATAGGCTTTGATTCAAATTTTGCCAAAAAAATCTACGCCGGGGCAGACTTGTTTCTCATGCCTTCCATAAGCGAGCCCTGCGGTATAGCCCAAATGATCGCCTCAAGGTACGGGACGGTCCCTGTAGTAAGGGAGACCGGCGGTCTTAAGGATTCAATAAAGGATGCAAGCCTTGGAGAAGGAAACGGCTTCACCTTCACTGATGAAAGCCCGGAGGCCTTGTGCCAGGCAGTGAAAAGGGCTTTGCGGGTATACGAAAACAAGGAAGACTGGAGAAAATTGGTCAAAGCAGTCATGGAAGTGGATTTCAGCTGGAAAAAGTCAGCAGAAAAATATTATGATATGTATAGCAGCTTAGTTGTATAGGAGAATGAAGTAATGACAAAAATCGATGCAAAACTTATTAATTCTTTAATTGATGAGGAAATTATCCGATACTGGAATACAGAGCCTGAAAATGCCAGTTTGAATCAAATCTACAGGGCATTTTCAATCGTAATAAGAGATTTGCTCCTAAGGAAGAGAAATGAATTCAAAAAAGCAAACCAGGACCACAAGCAGGTTTATTATATATGCATGGAATTTCTGATTGGAAAGTCTCTCAGGAACAACCTATTTAATTTGGGTATTGAGGAAGAGGCCAAAGAAGCCCTGAAAAAATACAAGGTCACACCCGAAGAATTGTATGAAATAGAAAGGGATCCCGGTTTAGGCAACGGAGGACTTGGCAGGCTCGCCGCCTGCTTTATGGATTCCCTTGCTACCTTGAACTACCCGGCAGTGGGCTTTTCAATAAAATATGAATTTGGCCTTTTCAAGCAAAAAATTATAGACGGGTGGCAGACGGAACTGCCAGATGACTGGCTAATCACTTCGGACGTGTGGCTTATGCCCAGGACGGATGAAAGGGTGGTGGTTAAATTTGACGGCTCCGTCAGGGAGGAATGGACCCGGGAAGGACTGAAAATTCACCATGATTTTGCTACGGAGGTGGAAGCCATCCCTTATGATGTTATGATTTCAGGCTATGACTCTAAGGGGATAAGCCTCCTGAGGCTGTGGGAATCACGAAGTTTAAACAGCATTGATATGAACTTGTTTTCCCAGGGTGACTACATAAGGGCCTTGTCGGAAGATTCAATGGCAGAAGCCATATCAAAGGTTTTATATCCGGCCGACGACCACAATGAAGGCAAGATATTAAGACTTAAACAGCAGTATTTTTTGGTTTCCGCATCAGCACAGAATATTGTCAGCTCCCATATGAAAAAATACAAGACCTTAGATAACTTCAGCGCCAAGAATGCAATTCATATAAACGACACCCACCCTGCCTTGATAATACCCGAATTAATGCGTATTTTTATGGATGATTACGGCCTGTCATGGGAAAATGCTTGGAACCAGGTGTGTAATTCGGTGTCCTACACTAATCACACTGTAATGAAAGAAGCCCTGGAAACTTTCGATGAGACCATCATCAGGACCAAATTACCCAGGATTTATGCCATAATAAAGGAAATTGACAGGCGATTTATAGAAGAAGCGGCAAGCACATACAATGATTACCCAAAAGCTTCAAACATGTCCATCTTCGGCTATGGCAAGGTGAATATGGCCAACTTATGCATCATAGGGAGCCACAATGTAAACGGGGTCGCAAAGCTGCACACTGAAATACTTAAAAGAACTGTTTTCAAAAACTTTTACGACTACACCCCCCATAAGTTCATGAATGTCACCAACGGCATAACTCACAGGCGGTGGCTGAATCAGGCAAATCCTTTGCTTGCTTCCTTCCTTGACGACCTTATAGGTCAGGAATACAGGAGGGACCCGGAAAAGTTAAGTTTGCTCAAGCAATATAAAAACGATAGCAGTGTTTTAAACAAGCTGGATGAAATCAAACATATGAACAAGGTGAGGCTTGCCCGGTATGTAAGGGACAAGAACCATATCGACCTTAACCTTGATTCGATTTTTGATATCCAGGCAAAAAGGCTTCATGAATACAAGAGGCAGCTTTTAAATGCTCTGAGAATAATAAGCATCATAATAGACATTAATGAAGGAAACACCTCGGGGTTAGTGCCGGAAACCTTTATTTTTGCCGCCAAGGCTGCTCCCGGCTACCACAGGGCAAAAGAAATAATTCAGCTTATTTGTGCCTTAAGCGATTATGTAAACAAGAATACCTTTGTCAAAAAATATATAAATGTTGTGTTCCTGGAGAACTATTCCGTAAGTTTAGCCGAAATAATAATCCCAGCCGGTGAATTAAGCCAGCAGATATCCCTGGCAGGCAAGGAAGCAAGCGGAACCGGAAACATGAAATTCATGCTCAACGGGGCCATAACCTTGGGAACCTATGACGGTGCCAATGTGGAAATAATAGAGCAGGTGGGAGAAGATAATTTCTTCCTGTTTGGTATGATGGATTACCAGGTGGAAGAAGAGTGGAAAAGAGGGTATTCATCGGTAGCATATTATCAAAAAAATGAAAAACTCAGGAAAATTATTGATTTTTTGAACAGGGGTATAGGAGGAAAGTCCTTTGAATCCATATCCAGGTACCTCTTAGGAGGCCCGGTGGTGGGTGATCCTTATATGTGTTTTGCCGATTTTGACAGCTACATGGAAGCTCATGAAAAAGCGTCCATGCTATACTACAAGGATAAAAGAAGGTGGAACCAAATGTCCCTGATGAATATTGCATCTGCAGGCATCTTTTCTTCCGACAGGACTATTGAAGAATATGCATATAAGATATGGGGGATTAAGCCTATTGATTAAGTTGAAGAAATATACGCAATCAGGAGGTCTAATGTATATATTTAATTCTCATTCGGAATTTTTCAGACATCCTCAAGGCGGAATCAAAACAAATGAAACAATAACTTTTAAAATCCTTGTTAATCGAAAAAGTTTCGGTCCCCAGCTTCTTATCGAAAAAAGGCATGACTATGACAGGATCTGTTACGATAAAATAAAAATGGAATGGATATCAAGAGAAAAGAACTATGATATCTACCGGGCAGAAACATTAATAAAGGAATACGGTCATTACTATTATTCCTTTATTTTTGATGATATGAAATCCCCTGACTATGAACTCCTTGTATATGATGAAGACTATATTACACCGGATTGGGCCAAGGGGGGAATCATATATCATATTTTTGTGGACAGGTTTTTCAGGAGAAAAATATTATCAAAAAAAGGAGCCATTATCAGGAAATGGGGCCAAACTCCCTATTATCTTCCTGACGAAAAAGGCCGGGTTTTAAACAACGATTTTTTTGGGGGGAATTTGGACGGTATCGCAGAAAAGCTTGACTACATAGCAAGTTTAGGGGTGAACATAATCTATTTATCTCCCATCTTTGAAGCATATTCAAACCACAAATATGATACGGGAGATTATCATAAGATAGACCCCATGTTTGGAACTGAAGCTTCTTTGAAAAAACTCATCCGGAAGGCAAAAAAACACGGGATAAGCATCATCCTTGACGGTGTTTTCAGCCACACGGGAGATGACAGCATCTATTTCAACAAGTATGGCAGGTATGATTCTTCAGGTGCTTATCAAAGCAAGGATTCTCCTTATTATGAATGGTATACCTTCAATAATTGGAATGAAGATTACCTGAGCTGGTGGGGTATTAAAACCCTGCCTCAAATAAACAAAAACAATCCCTCCTATGTGGATTTCATAACCGGAAAAAAGGGGGTTCTCAGCCACTGGCAAAAAACAGGGATAAGGGGCTGGCGTCTTGATGTTGTTGACGAGCTTCCCGATGAATTCATAGAAAAAATAAGAAGCTCAGTAAAAAGCCATGACAAGGATGCCCTGATAGTCGGGGAAGTTTGGGAAGACGCATCCAACAAGTATTCCTACGACAGGCTTAAAAAGTATTTTTGCGGCAAAGAACTGGATTCCGTAACCAATTATCCTCTCAGGAAGGGGATAATCGAATATGTAAAAAACAAAGACTGCACCCTCCTGTTTGAAACAATGAATAAGATCATGGAAACCTACCCTCCCCCGACATTAAATTGCCTTATGAACATCCTGGGAAGCCATGACACGGAAAGAATACTCACCTTGCTGGGAAGCTCAAGCATTCCTTCAAGCAAGGACCAAATGGCGGAAAGCAGGCTTTCGGAACCTGAATTGAAACAAGGAATCAAACTCTTAAAAATCGCCGTACTCTTGCAAATGACCCTGCCCGGCATTCCCTGCATTTACTATGGAGACGAAGCAGGCATGGAGGGGTGGATTGACCCTTTCAACCGGAGGTGCTACCCCTGGGGAAAAGAAAATAAAGATATACTGGACTTCTACTATTTTATTACTAAGTTTCGTAAGGCAAATAAAGTTTTCGCCGAAGGCAAATACAGGTGTTTGATTCATGATAAGGAAGTTTTCGTCTTCGAAAGATTTGACGAAAATGAAAGGATCATCATGGCAGTAAACCTGTCACAAAATGATATCAGCCTAAAACTTAAAGAAGATATGGTTGAATATACAAGCCTTAAAAAAGGAAAGGTTTTTAATATAAAAGAGGAAGATTTTTTAATTTTGATGAAAAAATAAGAATGTCATTGCTATGAATATCC
>DCDC01000096.1 GCA_002316225.1 Firmicutes bacterium UBA1065
GTGAGCTCATGAGATCCTTCGGACTAAAGCCCTCGATGACACAATGGGGTATTCATAGCAATGATATAAAGGACTATCAAGGAATAATTAAAATCACCGGGACATATAATGTAATATTTAAGGGGGGATGTTCATGGATGAAAAAACAATGCAAAGTTTGGTGCTTGAAAATAAAGAAATTTTAAATGTCACCGGCGTTGAAGGGGTTGATAGCTTTAACGAAGAAACAGTTGTCCTTATTACGACAAAAGGAAAGCTTACCGTAAAGGGGGAAATGCTGAACATTAACAAGCTGAACGTTGATGAAGGCAAGCTTATGGTCAAGGGCATCATCAATTCCCTGGTGTTTTCCGATTACGAAGGCCCCAAAGAAAAGGTAAGCTTAGTAAAGAAATTATTTAAATAGTATGGATTACTTACCTTATTCCCAGGAGTACATGCTGGCGGTTTCCGTCATGGCAGGTGTCCTTCTTGGCTTTTTGTGGGACATCTACAGGCTCATCAGGCACTACGGCAAGTTTAAGACAAGAGGCACTGTTATTGGTGATATAATATATTGGATAATCAGCATAAGATTTGGCACCGAACTGATTATGGACATTAGTTACGGTAATGTCAGATTCTTTATTTTGATGGGGTTTTGTGCGGGTGCACTTCTGTATTTCTTCGGTATCAGCTCATATATATTAAAGATTTTTATATTTATTGTTGATTACATTATAAATGTTATAAAAAAACTCATTAATATGCTCCTGGGTCCTGCCAGGTTTATCATGGGGAAAATAAAGGTTTTATTATATCCCCTTAAGCTTAAGTACCGTGCAGCCAGGGATAAGCTCAAAAAACGGTACAAATTTTTGAAATTTAAATTAAAAAAGGTTTTCAAAAATAAAAAAATGATATATAATAGGAAAAAACCCAATAGGCATAAAAGACGCAAAAGAAGCAGAAGAAGCAGAAGAAGCAGAAGGGAGTAGTTTCTTTGAACGAAGAACAAAAGATTATTGAGCTTAAGAAAAAAATCAATCATTATGAATTTCGTGAAAAAGAAAGAGAAATAAAAGAACAAAAGCGCATGCAAAAATTGGCTGCTCCTGTAAAGAAGAGGAGAAAATTCAATGTGCTGAATTTTCTGTTTTTGATTTTTTTAGTGTATTTTGCGTATACGGCCTTCAATCAATATGAAATGCTCATGGATCTTAATAAACAGATAGAAGAAAAAAAGGCCCTGAAGGCCGGAGTCGAGAAGAAGGCCACTGAGCTTAAGAATGACGTGGAAAAGCTAAGCGATGAAGAAGCCCTAATGGAAATAGTGGAAAAGATAGCAAGAGACCAGTATAAAATGGTTAAACCCAACGAAACCATCTACATAGATAAAAATAAGAATGACAACAAGCTCATTCAAGGAATAGGCTCTCAAAAAGACCTAATAAACGAATAAAATATTGAGATTTAAACATGTTTTGACAGTATTTTACAATCATATTTGCTACCATTGACTTGGGGTGAAAATATGATTGGAAATACACAAGAAGAGAAACATGTTTCAAGTATAAGAAAATCAATTTTAGAGGAACTTAAACACATCAAAGAAAACCTGCCCCTGCTTTTGGTGTGTTTTTTTCTTTCCAGGCACACTATAATTGATGATATTTTTCCCTTCGCTTTGGTTGTTTTAAGCTCATATTGCCACGAAAAGGGTCCATGGTTTTCAATCTTGGCTGTATGCACGGCCGGCATCCTGACGGTGCGATTTGATTTTTCCTATCTTGTGATGCTTTTAGCCATTTTCGTTTATTATTTCACTTTTAAGAACGAAGGTAAAAGCTCGATTTTCCTGGTAGCGGGATATACTGCCTTAGTCTTGTTTTTTTCAAAAACAGCCATACTTTTTACCGATGGCTTCAACAAGAACCAACTTATGCTCAACATATTCGAAGCCTTGTTCATTTTCAGCGCCATGGTTTTGATAAACGAAGGAATCAATACCATTAAAAGAATAAAAAAAGAAGCAAAAGTCCGGGAGTCAAGAAAGGCAAGAAAAGAAGAAACTCAATCCATAACAGAAAAGACAGAAAACAAGGCAGAAAATAAGGCTGAAAAAGAAGCTGCCTCAACCCTTTCCGATGCGGCTGCAAGTAAAAACAAAAAGAAAAGCAGGTATTTAAATATATTTTCAAGCCAGGCCAAGGAAAAAATAAAAGAATATCTTTTGTGGCAGAATATAAATGTAAAATTCTTCGAAGTAGTATCTTCAAACAAGTCTTCCATCCTTTTAAGCACTACGGTCAGAACCGAAAAAACACCGGAGGAAGCTGAAGCAAGCATTGCTTTGATTGTAAGGAACGTTACGGGAGCTAAATTGAGGTGCGTCGAGAGAGTCGTGGTTTCACCCAATTACTATGTTTTTAAATTCAAGAACATCAAGAAAATAAAGATTCGCACCTATGCAGCAACGGCAGTCAAAGACGGGTCCCTTGTTTCAGGGGATAATTTTGCCTATGCGGGCAGGGCGGACAAGTATTATGTGGTTCTCTGCGACGGCTTAGGATCGGGAGAAGTTGCAAACAATGAAAGCAACAGCGCCCTTGATTTAATGTCAAGATTTTTATACTCCGATTTTACGGAAGAGCAGATATTGAGAACCCTGAATTCCGTTCTCATGATTGCGCTGGATGATGACAGGTATGTAACCTTTGATTTCACCGTAATTGATTACGGGACAAAAGAGATGCGTTTATATAAGGCAGGAGCTGCACCTTCATACATAATAAGTGATAAGGGAGTGGACAAGATAAGCGGCAAAAGCCTGCCTTTGGGTATTCTTGATAATTTCGAGTACAGCTCCTTTAAAAAACAAATAAACCTTGGTGATATGCTTGTAATGATAAGCGACGGGGTCATTGACTCCATAAACCTGGACCCTAAAAAGTCCCTTGACAAGTATTTGGAAAGTCTGAAGAAAAAGGACCCCCAAACCGCAGCCAATTCGATACT
>DCDC01000164.1 GCA_002316225.1 Firmicutes bacterium UBA1065
TTTATGACAATCGGAAAGGTAGTTAAGAATATTGAAATTAGCTGCATTATGAAAGATATTTCGGTACTTTGCCGGATTCAAGCTTATATCGTCCACTAACGCCTTATTGATTTCACAATAGGAGCCGTCAATAATCTCGGCTTTTTTAATGGAATCAATAAATATGTTCATTTCTCGTAGGGTGTATTGGAAAAGGTGAAGACCATCCACCAAAAGCATTTTTTTAATGGGGTCAATACCTTTTATATTTATCCAATATTTAGTGGTTTCTTTATTTTGATTTCTGTATACGATAGAAAGCCACTTTCCTTCGTGAACCGCCTTAAATATATTTTTGCATATATTATTCATAATGCGCCCTCTTTTGACCCTTATAATAACCAGTTATAATCCTGTCTGCAATCTAATATTGCACCCACATGTACACTTTCACCTTTATTTTGATATATAAGTAAATATCTTTTTAATATTTTTTCTATAATTGTCTAATAATTCTCTCTGTAAACATATCTATTGATGGCAGTTCTTCAGATATTAGTATTTTTATATTAATTTTTTTACACAGGTCTGATAATAAATCTTGCATATATTCATCTCTTACATAAATTGTTCTTGGCTTGCCTTGATTTAGAATAAAATCAATAAAAAAATCAACAATTTGCTGTATCTCATCATCCTCCGGCAACATTACATTATAATGCAGCATTATTCCGGTTTTGCTATCAGCAATAACGAGCAACTTTGGCATAATAGGTCTTTCATATTTCTTATCTTCAACAACAGAATTAATAAATGCTGTATCAAACTCAACTGCATTCTTTAAATACTTCTGCTTTTTCATTTTTTCAATTAACAAATCATCCTCAATAACAATAGTCATTGACCGCCTGTTGGGAATTTGCATCGGTCCTTCAAAATTTAACCATAAATCTTGCTTTTTATCATATATTCTATATAAAGAATTTCCCTCTTCAAAATCAATTTTCAAATTTTTTTCAATCATAGCCTTCAACGACATAAATAAGTTCTGAAAAACATAAGTAAGTTCGATAACCTCATCCTGATCCAACATATATGGAGAATAATTAGGCTTGAAGGAACGATAATAAATCCACTGGTTTCTACCTCTGAATTTAAGTCCAAGATCTTTTATCACTTTTAGTTCCTTACTGCTTAATTCTTCTCTATCCCCAAAATAACAAGTTAGGTTATCTTGATACCTCATCAATTGAATTGGCGGCATGTTTTTAGCTTCAAACAATTTAAAGAAACCATGAATTGCTTCAAATCCTTTATATACTGAAATTGCAAAACATTGACCACTTTTACCCATCACGCTGCAATAAAATGGCTCTTCATATTCCGGCAGTATGATTGTGATAATATCCGTATCCCAAAGATAATTCCATGGCTCTAATTTTTTAATGTTAATTGTTACCTTATACAATTCATTCCATTGTTCAATACTTGCTTCTTTTCTCATGTTCTCTCCTATAAAAATGTTTTCATCTACGACATATTCATGTGTTTTCTTTAATATTATAACAATGTTCCAAAATTGTCCACAATAAAAACATATGCTTACGCTCTATACTTCCAAGGAGGAGACAGAAGAATACAATCGGCTGCAACTCCTGTGTAACCAAGTCACGGAACCAAAAAAATTCCCGGCATATTATATTAGGGTTATGTGAAAAAGCAGGAGGTTATTATGCAGAAGAATAATTATTACATTAAAACTAACAGAATCTTTAATCATGTAAGAGAATACGGGTGGATAGCGACGGTACTGATTGCAATAGGCGGATTATGGGAGCCGAAATTAGGATTGGCAGTATTATTGGTGATGGCAGGTTTGACCATAACTTCCTTTTTCAGCGGAAGATACTGGTGCGGCAATGTATGTTTTCATGGCAGCTTGTTTGACAAAATAATTTTACCTGTAAGCAGGAATACCAAGATACCGGATTTCTTCAAATCGAAGCCCTTCATCATCGGATTTTTTATATTTTTTATGGCTAACTTTACAAGGAGAATTATAACCGTATCCCAATATTGGGGTACTTATGATATTTGGGATAAGTTAGGCGCCTTATTCTCAAACACTTATTTAATGGTTTTGATTGTAGGCGGTGCCCTTGCAATACTTATAAACCCCAGAACCTGGTGCCAGTTTTGTCCCATGGGCACCATGCAAAAGCTCTCTCATTCCTTAGGTAAAAAATTAGGAATCACCAAAAAAACAGAAAAGAAAGTAACAATTTCAGATAAAGACAGGTGCATAAGCTGCGGAAAATGTGCAAAGGTGTGCCCGTTTCAGCTTGAGCCTTACAAGGAATTCTCGGATAATAACCAATTTGATAATATTGATTGCATAAAATGCAGCACCTGTGTAGCTAATTGTCCCTTAAAAATTCTTTCCCTCAAAAAAGATGCAGCATAAATTCTATAAAAAACGGTGCCGGACACAAAAGCCCGGCATCATTTACATATGCCTATGTTCTCGGGTTACAAGGAGGCTGCAATTGTTCAGCCAAACCTTCCAATTTCATACCTGCCTTTTGCATTACTTTTCCTGATGCAGGATTATTTACTGAATGATAGGATTCAATTCTATTAAACCCCACAACTTCAAACGCAAACTTAAGCACAGTCTTCAGTGCCTCCGTTGCTATGCTCATCCCCCAGTATTTCCTGCTTATAATATAGGCAATATCACCTGTCATATCATTTTCATTAACTACAAACAAACCAAACGCACCTATAGGTTCATCTATATCTTTGAATGTAATAGCCCATTGATAAAAATTATTATTTTTGTATCGATTAATCCAATCATTTATTTTTAATTCAGTTTCTTTAATACTTCTATGAGGTTCCCATCTCATATAGTTCCTGTATGATTTAATTTATTGACTTTGCTGTTCCTTACATCTTCTCGAATAATATCCGGGATGTTTATCATTTCATCTTGTTTGTCAGTTTTTATTTTATGTTCCATAACGATACCTCATAAATAAATTCCATCCAAACGGTATCTCTCCTATTCATTATTGACAACATATCGAACAGGCCTATTAGTTTTAATAATCTTACCTTCGTTGAGAGCCCTATTTATCCAAGTAATTGCTTGAGATTTTGTTATATTTAATGAAGCTGTTACTTCTTCTATGGATTTAGGCTCCTTTAATAAATTCAACATTAAATTAATTGCTTTATTATAAACATCATAATCAGATGAGCTATATTCATCCTCATTTTCGCCAATAATATTTTCTCTCTCAAACGGAACCCTTTTATCCGTCTTATCAAAATCAAAAATATTTAGCTGATCCATCCTTTTAACTTTATTGCTTATTAATTCTTTAATGGAAATATTGTTAAGGTCTTCTATGCCTACTCCACCCTTTTTAATCAACTCAGTATTTCCAATATATTTGTTGTTATTCCAGACAAATGTATTTACCCATCCTTTTTTAATGTTTTCAACAGCACCTGCCCAAGTTCCCCCTTTGTTATAATCAGATGCAACAACAAATGTACCATTTGATAATGCATAGATATATTTATTCCTATTCATAGCATTTGCAACACTAAAAGGAGCATCAGGATTGTTTGCAGTTAACAATAGCTGTTTCCCACTCAAAATATTATCGCGTATAGCTTTACTCATAATTTTTTTACTTAAAGAGTCTGCCAATATTGATACAACATATCCCTGATTATTTAAAGCAGTAGTTTCGGATATTTCATCAACGCCTTTGGCTCCTCCCGAAAATACTACAAGTTTTTCTTCTACAGCTTTTTTAGCTAAAAGTTGAGTGAATTTTATCCCCTCATCATCAATATTTCTTGATCCTACAATTCCTATCCCTATCTTATTAGCTAATGATAAATCTCCGCAATAAAACAGAATTGGTGGGGAATATTTCTTAAGTGTTGATTTAAGCTTTTTAGGATATTCTATATCACTTCTTGTTACTATTGAGATTCCTTTTCTGCTTAAATCCTCTAACAAGAAAGCTATATTTGCTCCTCTTGAAAGTAAGTTAACAATTCTATCAGCTTCTTCTTCTCTTATCTTTATACTATTTATAATGCTTTCTTTATCCATATTTAATAATTTTGCAGGCTCTCCAATTTTTGAGTTAATAATTTTATTTCCAAGCTCACTCCATTGCAAAGCAGTATACGGTTTATAATAACCATTATTAACTCCAAGGTAGCTACATAATAGAATTGTAACATAAGCGTTATCTGTAATCATTTAATCATCTCCTCCAGAACCTGCGGTATTCGATAAAGCAAATGGATATACTTTACCGGAACCTTTCTCAATTAATTTATATCCACAAACTGTAAATGTCCATCTTGAATCAACCATATCGTCAACAAGTAAAACATTGCCTGATTTAACTTTTATAACTTCAAAACTGTCCCATGCATTTTTAAATTGCATATTGCTATTATGTAATTCTTTTTGCTGTTTAACATTTTTGGTTTTAATTATAGATTCATAATATGGTAATTTTAATTTATTTGCAAGTCGTTTTGCAAAACTTCTTACCAATTCAGGATGCCTTAATGATGGAACTGAAGTTACCCAAACAATATCATTATCATTTATTATATCATTAAGTACCTCTGCTGATGCATCCACTAAATCATCAGAAAAGTATTTATCTACATATTTATTCTGTTTTACAATCCTACCCCAACCTGCATCACCATAGCTGCTTAAAGCTAATCCGTTTTGACATATATATGATTCTGGTATTTTGTTTTTATCATCTATTTTAATTCCTGAAGGCCACATTTTTCGATGTTCTATAATAAAATAATCTTTTTTAAGAAACTGCATGGCTTTTAAAATATTATCATTTGAAGGTTTTTCTGAAAAAATAGGTTTTCCTATACAGTTACTGCATTTTTCACAATCATGTGCGGTTGTATCATTTAACTCATTGGCAACAAATTTCATATAGCATTCTTTCGTATTAATAAAATCATTCAT
>DCDC01000084.1 GCA_002316225.1 Firmicutes bacterium UBA1065
ATCAATATGGGGTCCATGGATGAATTCTGGGGCTGGAGCCTTATGTGGTCTTTTTCCCTGTAGAAGGTTTTGACCGTTGCTTCGTCACCGATCAAGGCAACCACTATATCTCCGTTTTTTGCATTATGCTGGGAATTGACGATGACAAAATCTCCGTCCAGAATTCCTGCTTCTATCATGCTGTCGCCTTTTACCTTCAAGACATAGGATTCCTTATTGCCTACAAAATCAATAGAAATAGGCAGGGTGTCCTCAATGTTTTCAACCGCTAAAATAGGGGAGCCGGCGGTTACGGTTCCTATAACGGGCAAATTTATGATTTCTTTTTTAGGCATGTAGCTGCAAATATCGTCAACATCGATTAATTCCAAGGCCCTTCTTTTATTTGTTCCTTTCTTTATGTATCCTTTTTCTTCCAATGTATTTAAATGCGCATGTACGGATGAAGTAGAGCTTAAACCAACGGCTTTGCAGATTTCACGTATTGATGGGGGATAACCCCTTAAAGTCAATTCATCTTTTATATATTTAAGTATTTGTATTTGCTTATCGCTCAAGCCATCATAACCCATAATTCCACCTCTGGCGTTTTTCTATATTTTAACATAGTTTGACAAGTAAAGCAAACATTTGTTTGAAAAATTTTCAAAAAAATGTTGACAGCAAACAAATGTTCTGGTAATATGAAAACAGAAAATATGTTCGAGGTGACTTATGATAATATTAAAAAGATATAAGGTAACCGATATGAGAAAATTCAAAAGATTCATGTTCCTAACCGTTTTATTGTTCAGCATGATTTCTTTTACTTCAATATTAACATACAAGGCATATTCCAAGGACATTCAGAGATTCGACTACGTAAGCGTTCAACAAGGAGATACCCTTTGGTCCATAGCAAAACACTATTCAAGCGGCAAGGATATACGAGAAGTTATATATGAAATATCAAAGCTTAACAATATACATAACAGACCAATACGACCCGGGGACCTGATAAAAATACCCCTTAATTAAGCCCTGCAAATAAAACCCTTTATGTCATCCTTATATTAAGCCAAGGATCCCATAACAGGGATTTTTTTATGCCTCCTTGCAGTTTATATTTAGATATTTGTTGTAAAAATGCGGCTTATCAGCTAATATTAATTATGAGTATTAATATGATTATATTAAGGAGAAGCTATGGAAGAAATAAATAAAAAAGAATATGAAACCAAAGAAGAGCTATATAAGGATTTATGCAAGACTTTGACAGCCCTTATCAGGGATGAGGAGGACTGGCTGGCCAATTTGGCCAATTCATCAGCTCTATTGTGGATGATGCTGAAGGATATAAACTGGGCAGGATTTTACCTTTATAAAAACAATGAGCTTGTTTTAGGCCCATTTCAGGGCAAGCCCGCCTGCACCCGCATTGAACTTGGAAAAGGAGTCTGCGGCAAGGCAGCCCTTGCAAAAGAAACCATACTTGTTGAAAACGTTCATGAATTTCCGGGCTACATAGCATGTGATTCCCAATCAAATTCTGAAATTGTTGTTCCAATAATCAAGAATAATAAACTTATAGGAGTTTTGGACATAGACAGTCCAATATATTCAAGATTTGACGAGACAGATAAAAAGTATCTGGAAGAATTCGTCGATATTTTAAATAAATACATAACCTATCCCGATAAATTCATATAGTTTAACAAAAGGCATGATTTTTAATCATGCCTTAAGCTGCCGAAATGAGCTTTAGAATTACTCGTGGCCGAAACCGTGAGCGGATATTTTTATTATTTTATGGTAATAATATAAAGCTTTTGTGAATATTTTAAGGCATGATAAAAATCATGCCTCTAATCTTCGATAGTGTCGTTTAAGGGGTTTAGTTTTACTGCATCCCTGAGCTGGTCCTTTTTAATGTGGGTATAAATTTGGGTTGTTGAAATACTTTCATGTCCCAATATTTCCTGTAAGGCCCTGATATCCACATGACCGTATTGGTACATGAGGGTGGCTGCAGTATGGCGAAGCTTGTGGGGGGAATAACCTTTTCCGGATAAGCCCGCCTGGGTTAAATACTTATCCAACATGTGCTGGATGCCCTTTTGAGAGAACCTGGTCCTGCGGTTGCTTATAAAAAGGGCCTTTTCATGGCCTTTTTTCGGTTCCGGCCTCACTGCCAGGTAGTCTTCTAGGGCTTTTATGCATACATCATTTAAATATATGGTCCTTTCCTTGTTGCCTTTTCCGATTACAGTCAAGGTGTCTCCCTTAATCTTATCAAGGTCTATGCTTATGAGCTCCGACAATCGCAAACCGCAGTTTAAAAAGAGCATAATTATGGCATAATCACGTTTTTCGTTGGCTCCCGATATGGAAGACAATAAGCTTCTGGATTCATCCAAGGTTAAGGCAACCGGCAGCCGGCTTTTGCTTTTTGGTGTCTCCAGTTCCAGGGCCGGGTTCTCCGGTATAAGCTTTACGATGGAATGAAGGTATTTGAAGTATGACCTTAATGCTGACATCTTTCTGGCCTTGGTCCGGTTCGTATTGTTCCTTTCCCTGTCCGTATAGGCGATAAAAGAATGAAGATCCATTATTTTAACTCTTTTTATCACATCTAAGGTGACAGGGGAGATATCAATTTCTTCAAAATTTTCAATATGAGGACTTAATTTGAACCTCATTACGAGAAATCTGTAGAAGGTTCTAAGATCAAGAAAATATTGGTTTACGGTTTTATCAGCCCTGCCTTTAATAGCTATCATGTATTCCAGAAAATCACTCAGGGGGGGAGGGCATAGGTCATTATAATTTATGTACATGGTTGGCTCCTTCAAAACAAAAATGTCGCAAAATTCTTTAATAATTATTATATAGAAAAACTATGATAAAGACAAGCTAATTTTTTATCATTCTCAAGGCTTGGCCTGGAACCCTGTCTACGTAATAAATATCCTTAAAATCAAAAAAGTATATTGATACGTCTTGTCATTCCGGCATAAGCCAAAGTATTTTATGAGATTCTTCGACTTATAAGTCTCAGAATGGCACTTCAAGATGTGATATGATAGTGATGAAGCATTTAAAGAATAGTCATCCTGAGCGCAAGCGAAGGATCT